>JACQPF010000263.1 GCA_016207625.1 Elusimicrobiota bacterium
CAGGACATGACGGTGACCTATGACTACGACCGAGGGCAGCAGTACGATGGGATTGGTCAGATCCGGCCTGCGGATCGCAAGGGGACGGGCCGAATGACCGAGGCGTATGGGGAAGGTGAGTTCAAAGGCAATGATAGTTTCGACAATTTGACTTCAGGTACGATCGTGCAAGAGTATGACCCGGCACTGATCGAACAGTTCGGGAAGGCGCTTTTGACGAAGTCCGTGACGCACAGCCGGACGGATAACCTGGATCTTTCGTGGCAGGAGCAGGACATGACGGTGACCTACACCTACGATCGTGGGGCGCAATACGATGGGATTGATAATATCCGGCCTGCGGATCGCAAGGGGACGGGCCGGCTGAAAGAGGCGTATGGGGAGGGAGAGTTCAAGGGCAACGATGGTTTCGACAACCTGACTTCAGGCATGATCACGCAGTTGTATGACCCGAAACTGATCGAACAATTCGGGAAGGCACTGCTCACTCAATCCGTCACGCACAGCCGCACGGACAACGTGGACGGGTCCTGGCAGGAACAGGACATGACGGTGACCTACACCTACGACGACGGAAACCAATTCAGCGGCTCCAGGCCTCCCGATTATAAGCCGACAGGCCGGTTGTTCGGCGCGACGGGTTCGGGCACTTTCACCAGCGACGATGGAAACGGCAACCTCACCACGGGCACCATCACCCAGGAATACGCGTCGGAACTGATCGTGACGTTCGGCAAGGCTTTGTTGACCAAGTCCATCACCAAAAGCGAGACGGTGAACCTGGACGGGTCCATCCAAATCCAAGAGATGACTGTGGTCTTCGGCTACGACCAAACGGGCCAGGTGGCGAGCGCTTTCGGAAGCGGGACCACCAAAACGACGGACATCTATAGCAACATCACCCAAGGCACCGTAACCCAGACCTACATCAAAGTCAACGGTCAAATGAAACTGTCTTCCGTCACCACGGTGACGGACGACTACCGTAGAGACGCCTCGGGGAATCTGGTCCTGGGCGACATGAACGGCTCCACCAGCCACACGGAAATGACCGTCTACTACGCCTATAACGAGCTGGGCCAGATGGTGGCCGACGGAGGCGTTTACGGAGGCAAGCAGAACGCCGACGGCACCTGGGACCGCCGTACCTTCGGCGAAGGAACGTTCCGCAGTGACGATCGGCCGGTGTTCACGGGCGAATCCAAAGGCAGTGTGAGCGAAGGGACCATTGTCCAGACCTACGAAATCATCAACGGCCAGGCCAGGCTGTCCAGTTCCACCTCCATCTCCAAGTCCTGGGAAGATCCGTCAAAAATAGCGGAATACAGCACTTCCACAACCACCACCTACTACGCTTACGATGCCCAGGGCCAACTGGTGCTGTCCGGCGGAGTTTTCGGCAACGAGAAGACCTACGGTATGGGCACGTCCACATCCACCAAGGACGGCAAGACAACCACGACCACCACGCTTCAGGAATACGTCCTGATCAACGGGAAGGCCCTTATCAAGAGCTCCACTTCGGTTTCAAAGACCCATGATGAGCCGGACTCGACCATGACGGTCACCTATCAGTATGACACGCGGGGCCTCCTGACCCACGTGTCGGGCAGCGGCCGCCAGGGGGATGTGACGATCACGCAGGAATATTTCAACCCCGTCACTGAGAAATACGGGAAGGCCATTTTGAAGCACGTCAACGCCGACGGCCCGACACCACCCATGCCGGCGGGCTGCGACGGAATGACGGCCAGCGCCTGCGGCGATCTGTATTACGGGAAAGCGGTGGAGGAGTGGATGGCCGCCAACCCCGGGCAAGGCGTGACGGCCGAATTGGAGCAATACGCGCGCTCAAAGGCAGAGTGGGCCTACAACAGCGCTGCGGCCGCCGGAGCGTTCGTGCCGGGGGTCCTCATTAACGGCGTGTGGACCAACCTGGATCAATACGCCGACATGGGCGGCTCCGCCTACGTGCCCGGCGTCACCTCCGCCGTGGTCACGGCGCTTTACCAAAACATCGTCAGCGGGGGAACGTTCAACGGGTTCACAATGGTCAACGGGGTGGGCGTGGCCAACGTGATCTCCGTCACCGGCCAGGCCATCGCCATCACGGCCGTCAACACGGCCAAGCTGTTAAACTCCGTGGGCATCAATCCGGCCACCGTCACGGGCGTCGCCGCGACGGCGGTGATGGTCACGATCACGGAGGCCGACAAAACGTCCACAATTACGCAGGTCACGCTGGCCATCGGCGACGCCAGCGTCCGCATGGACATTTCCAAAGAGGGCGGAAAAACGAAGATCGAAGTTGTGGCGGCGACCGGGAAAGACGCCTTGGCCTTTGCTCAAGCGTTCGGCGCGGCGGACGTTTTCGTAAACGCGGGGGCTCTGGCCGGCATCGAAGCCCCCACGGGCGGCGAAGGGAGCGGAAGCGGCATGCCTGAGACCATCCGGATGGACATTGACGTGGTCGGCGGGCGGCTGAAGATCGGCGGGATCACCGTTTTGGGGGCGGACAATATCCAGCGCATGGCCACGGCCCTCGGGAACAACGGATCCATTTCCGGCGCCGCGCTCTCCTCCCTCTCCGAGAAGGCCAGCGGAAGCTTCGGTGTCGAGAACGGCCGGGCCACCACCCTGTCTATCTATGACTCCGTGCCCGGCATGCCGTTGGACACCGTGCCGGTGGCCGTCTATTCCATGAAAACGGGCGCGCAGATCGGCGGCACCACCTATCAACGGGACGCCCAGGGCAACGTCACATCCGCCGAAACCACGATCAAATATGAAAACGGAGCCGCCGAAACCTACACCCGCACCTTCACCTACGACGCCGAAGGAAATATCACCGGAGCCTCCGGCAAAGGCCAGGTGAGCACCCGAGACGGCAACTTCACCGTGACCGAAGAATACAATGTGTTCAGCACCGGCGATGGCGCCAAACTCCGCCTCACGCGCGCCCGGCAAAGCGGCGTCATTACGAGCACGGAAGGCGCGGTGGTGAGCCGGTACTCCTATGTTTCCAACACGGAATACGTGTACGACGAAGAAGGAAACCTGACGAACGTTCAGAGTTCCAGCTCTCAGGAATTGTTGGGGATGGGGATGATGGTGGACGGAGTCTGGCAGGAGATTCAGTTTGAAACGGCGACGGTCGGAAACGCCGCTCAAGTGAAAAACAACAAAACCTTGAGGGCCCTGGCCGAGGCCTACGTCATCAAGAGCATGGGCTCAAGCGGGGAGGACCTTCCGGACAACGTGCTTGAGCGCAAAGTCGACCGGCTCATGAACGATTGGGCCAAAGCCTATGTCGGAGGAACCATCACCAACACGATCGCGGGCGGAAAAATCATCGGATCGAAGTTCACCACCAAAGCCGGGAATTCCGTTTTCACCGGCTACACGACGGTGGAAGGCGTGCCGCAAATGGTGGACGGGTGGGGCGCGGTGATGTCCGCCAACAATGTCCAGGACTCCGCTTTCAAAGGATTTCTACGGAACCTGGCGGCCATGGGGGCCTTTGGCTTCGGGACGCCGGTCTTGACGGCTCTCTTGAACGGAGACGTGAACCTGGCGCCCGTGGGTGCGAATAAAATCGGGATCGTCAACGGCGAAGTCACGGTTTACGGAGCGGGATACTCTTTCACCGTGAACCTCGTGCGCCCTTCCGAAG
Source organism: Elusimicrobiota bacterium (assembly GCA_016207625.1). Lineage (GTDB taxonomy): Bacteria > Elusimicrobiota > Elusimicrobia > FEN-1173 > FEN-1173 > JACQPF01. Next base: position 3,674 of record JACQPF010000263.1, read on the forward strand.
GCCGCCCCTTCGATCTCGTGTTCGGCCAAAACAGCGCTTTCAGCGCCGCCGTGGGAGCTCAATTCACCGACGCGGACATGAAAATGTTCGCGGACCTGCGCGTGGGGCTTTACACGGAGCGCGCCGCCCCTCCCACGGCAAGGGCCGCCCTCTTGCCCGAAGCGGATCTTCCAAAGGGCAGCGAGGTCACATACGCTGTGGACTTGCAAGCCCTCCTCCGCGTCGTTCGCGGCGATGTCACGCTCCGGGGGCCGGAAAGCGGTTCTGTTAATCTGAGCGAGTTCGCGGGCCGGCCTCTCACCGTCCAGATGGGGCGGATCGTCCTTCAAGAAGGGGGAATCACTCTCAGCTTCAAGAGTTTCGGGGCGGACGTTTTCGTCGCCGATCCCACGGCGTCCGGAACCCTTTCCGAAAAACAAAACACCGACGGCATCAAATTCCTGGAAACTTTCGGGATCGATAAGATCAAGTTGAAGGGAACCTCCCTCACACTCAAAGACGTCCTCCTCGCGAAGGGAAGCCTGGACGGTTATCGGGACGGCACTGTACCCCTCGGCGCCGAGGACAGGGTGTCGTTGAAAATGTTCCTGGGAGCCAAAGTCAGCGCGTCGGCGGACGGAGTGCAAATTTCAGGGGTGGACATCTTCGGGAACCAGGTGTTCGCCTCCACCGTGAAGGGTTCGGACGGGAGAACGCGGATGGTCTACGCACAGGTCGGCCGAAGCGATCAAGGCACGCCGGTTTTGCTGCGCAGCAACGTGCCCAAAAGCACGGCGCCCGTCTCGGCTTCCGCCAAGCCCGCGGCGGCTCGGCCCGCCGCCTCCACCTCTCTCGGCGTTCAGGTTCAAAACATGTCGTCGGTTTCCAGCCTCCTCTTCGTCATGGAGGACAACAAGCTCACGTTC
>JACQPF010000256.1 GCA_016207625.1 Elusimicrobiota bacterium
GAACCGTCCGTCACGGCGGATTCCGGCGCCGACAGGACGCCGGCTTTGCGGGCCACCACGATCGACATCTGGGCGAACATGCCCGACTTCAGCGCACCGTTTTTGTTTTCCAACCGCACCTCGATGGGCATGGCCCTCGTGACGGGGTCCACCGCCGGGCTCACCTGGGAGACGCGCCCGTGGAACTCACGGCCGGGGTAGGACTCCACGCTCACGCGCACGGCTTGGCCTGTGGTCACCCGTCCGACGTATCGTTCCGGAATGTCCGCCTTGGCCACCACCTCGCCGGTGTCCAAAACCATCGCGACGGGGGTGTCCGTGTCCACGTTCGAGCCCCGGTCCAGATACACCCGGCCGACGACGCCGGAAAGCGTGGAAGGCACGGGCGCCGGTTTGAACTCAACCCCGACTTCGTCCCGCTCAATCAGCGCCACCGCTTGGCCCTTTTGAACGGGATCTCCCTCTTTGGCAAGGTTCTCCAACAATTTTCCCGGCACGCGCGAAAAGAGAGTGGCTTCGTTTTTCGCTTTGAGAGATCCCACCACCGTCAGGACGTCTTCCAAGTCTCGCCGGGAAACGAGCTCGGCCTTGATGGGAAAAGCCTCCAGTTTCGGGGCCTCGACCTCCTTCTTGGCGCAGCCCAAAATCAAAATGCTGACCCCCGCCATCATCCAACCTGTTCTCTTCATGGTTTTGTCTCCTCGAGCGGCGTTCCCGTTCCCGCCGCTCGTTCGAGAGCGGCCCGGTTGACCCAATAATCGTGCACCGCCTGCGCTTCGGCCAGGCGCGCGCGGTTGAGGGCGAAAGTCACATCGTTCAGTTCCAACTGGCCGGCCTCTCCCGCCCGATATCGCACTTCCGTGGCCTCCAGCACGCGGCGGGACTGTTCCACGGCCGTGCCCTGCGCCCGCGCGCGCTCCTCCGCTTCTTTGACCGCCAGCCACGTCTCTTGCACCTCTTTTTTCACCGAGCGTTCCAGGCGCTCCCGCGCCAAGCGGGCTCTCTCGTAATCGATTCGCGCCTGGCGGACCCGCGCGCGGGTTTTCCCCCCGTTGAACAGGCTGTGGCGGAGGATCAAACCTCCGTTCAGGCTTTCCGCGCTCTCGTTCGAGCCCACGGTCCAGTTGCCGGTCTGGGCGGACCAATTCACGTTGGCGAAGGCGCCGAGCTGCGGCTTATGGTCCGCTGAATACACCGAGATCAGCGCCTTGTAAGCGGCGGCGCTGTTGCGGGCGGCTTGGAGCTCCGGCCGGCGTTCCAGAGCCGCTGTTTTCAGGGGCCCGCTTTCGGAAAGATTTCCGGGCAGGGGCTCAAAGCCTCCCTCGATTTGCAAGGGGCGGTCCATATCCAAGGCCAAGAGCTCCTGGATGTTGAGGAGGACCGTGTCCTGCCAGTTCCGCGCGCTGATGAGAGACGCGCGGGCGTTCGCTGTTTCCACGGATTGCCGGCGGACAGCGAGGTCCGAGTCCAGGCCTTGGTTGAAGCGCTCGCGAATGGTGTCGTCGTGCCGCTGAGCGTTGGCGAGGTTCTCTTCTTGAATCGCCACGACCTCCCGCGCGAAAACCGCTCCATAAAAAAGGCGTTTCACGGCCAAGAGGACCTCCTCGCGGGTTCCACGCACGGTTTCTGTCTCGGCGCGCAGGTACATTTGGGCGGCCTCGATCCCCTTCATCACTTTTCCGCCCGAGTAGAGGGCTTGTTCCGCCCCGAGGGAAAGGTCCAGGCTGTTGTCCTCGCCGATGCGCACCTCCTGCCCGCCGAAGAAGATGACCGGCCGCTTGAAGTGGCGCGTGTACAGGCCCGTGAAGGATAAGGACGGAAAGGCGTTTCCGAGGGCCTGCTTGTATTGGCTCTCGAATTTCTGAAGCTCCAAGGAGGCCAGCGCCACGTCGACGTTCTGTTTTTCGGCGAGTTCCAGCGCCTGGGGCAGAGTGAGGACCAGGACGCTTTCCCCGCGCCCTGCGTCCGCGCTCGTCATCAATAATAGGAGAACCGCGAGGTGTCTTTTGTCCACGATGTCATTTCTCCCGGCCGAGTCCTTTGAGGAACAGGGCCATCACCGTCTCGTCCGTGACGCGCGTCGAGGTCCCCGGTTCGGCGTGATCGGCGAAAAAGCCCGCCATCTCCACCAGCGCCAAGAGAGTGAGGGCGCCCAGGCTGGGGTCCTGTCCGCGAAGGTCGCCGCTCTCAATGCATTTCTGGATTTTCCCGGCTAAGAACCGCACATGGTTTCCATGGTGCTGGCGCAGGGCGTTCGCCGCCTTGCGGCCGTAGATTTCCGGCCGATGAAAACAGATCTCCGCGAAATAGTTCTTATGTTCCGAAAGGAAGGTCAACTGTTCTTTCACGATGGCCCGAAGCTGGTCCAGGGGCGCCATTTGGTCCAGACCCGGTATGACGGAAGCCCGGGCGGCGAAATCGCGCGCGATGTTTTCCGTAAAATCGGCCAGAAGATCCTCTTTGTTTTGGAAATAAAGGTAAAGGGTGCCTTTGGCCACATGGGCGTGACGAGCCACGTCGTCCAGCAAAAGGCCATGGTAACCCTTTTCGCCCAAGGCCGCCTCGGCCGCGACCAATATCTGCCGTTTTCTCAAATCCGGATCATCAA
>JACQPF010000257.1 GCA_016207625.1 Elusimicrobiota bacterium
GCTGAGCTTCGCGGCGCCCCAGACCACCTCGTAGGTTTGCTTGATCTCTCCATTCATCCAGTTGCCTTCCTCATCCTGCGTCCGGATGGTCCCTTCGCCGATGGCCATGGACAAACGGCCCCGGCTTCCCGTGACGGCGTGGTCATAGGCGCCGACGTTGTCGTAAAAATAGGATGTGGTGACGTCGGTATAAGTCGTCTTCGGGGGCGCCGCATCGGCTCCAGTTGTTTTCGTCGTCGTGATCGTGCGGGAGAAGGTCTCCGCCAGTTTCGCGTCGCCGTTAATGAGGACGAAATAGGACGTTGTGGTGGTCGTGGAGTCGGTCCGTTCTTCCTTATCTTTTTCGTTGACCGAGATCCCCCAGGACGTCGTGACGGACTCGCCCTTACCCGTAATGCGCCGGCCGCTTTCATCGATAACCGTGGTTCGGTTCCCGGTGTTTTTATCGTAATAATATTCGTTCCAGCTCGTGGTGTGGCTCTCGCCCGTGACCTTGTTGTCCGTCGTCCGCACCGTGGTGCTGTCGGACACCGACTCCACCCGCGTGACCACCCATTTGCCTTTGATGTTCTCATAAGTGTTGATGGAGTGCGTATAGGTCGTCGTCTCCGTAGGGATGGTGTATTCCGTATCGACCAAGGTCACATCATCGGTTTTGTTCTCCTCCGGCTTTTGGGCTTCAAAACCCTTGTTGATGGACTTGGTGAGGGATCGGCCGGTGGCGGTTTCTTTTCCTTCTCCGTCAACGCCGTATTCCGTCCAGCTCATGGTGATGGTGATGTCCGCGGCGTCCGTCAGCAGCACTTCCCCCCCCTTTTCATCGACGGTGATTTGCAGGTCGTCATAGCCGGAGAACGTGACGGCGAAGGAATCCACCCTCTTGAGCTTGGCCGTCCCGTTCTTGTCGCTCACCCCGAAGGTTTGGTTGGAGTAGGAAACCGTCATGTTGCCGAAGCCCGTCCCGAAGGAGCCGCCGAATTCGCCCAGGAGCGCGTCCCAGGTGACGGACTTGATCTTGAAGGCGTCCGAACGGGTAAAGTCGGAGCAGTTCCCTGTGCACTTCCCCAGGAGGTCGTCCTGCTGGCTCATCGCCCCTTCCCTCAAGGTGTAGCTCCGGGAGGTGATCTCCGCGTGCGCCAAGAGGCCTCTCGATGTTTTTCCGCTTCCGGCCAACAAATCGACGCCGGCGGGCACATACGGCCGGACGTTCGGAGGGAACGTCTCCCCGTAATACCAATAGGTGGTGGTGTAGGCGTAGGTGAAGGTGTTGATGCCTTCCACCGTTTCCGTAAGCGAGGCGGTGGTGGAGGTCTTCAGCTTGGCCTGGCCGGCGATCACCTTGAAAGTCTGGCTGGTGTAGGTGGTCGTTTTGTTCCCGAACAGGTCCACATTGACGGACATCATCATGAACTCGCCGGAGTCCGTTGGCCTGAGGCCCTGGGGCAGGACCTTTGAGTAATCCAGGGTGACTCGCGACGAAATCTCCGCATGCGCCAAAAGCCCCTTGGACCGTTCTCCGACTCCCGCGATGAACGGCCTCTCTGGGATCCCCAGCGCCGCCAGGTTCCATCTCTCCTCATCCGAAAGGACTTCCCCGAAATACCAGTAGACGGTGGTATAGGCGTAAGTGACGCTGGTGGAGCCGTCGACGGAGGCGGTGATGGAGCCGGTCTGAGACGTTTTAAGTTTAGCCTGGCCGAAGATCACCTTGAACGTTTGGTTGGAGTAGGAAGTCGTGACGTTATCGAAAAGGTCCTTGGTGACGGTTTTCATATCGAAGGAATGCAACTCGCCCGGCTTGAACGGATCTTCGACCTGGTTCTTATCGGAGGTGATTTCCGCCTTGGCCAAGAGGCCGCTATAGGTCTGCGTGCTGGGGTTGTCCGCGAACGTCATCTCCCAGCCTTGATCATCTCTCTCGCCATAGTACGAATACGTGGTGGTGTAGGCGTGGGTGACGCTGGTGGAACCGTCGGAGGACTTTGTAATGGAACCGGTTTGAGACGTCTTCAGTTTCGCCTGGCCGAAGATCACCTTGAAGGTTTGGTTGGAGTAGGAGGTCGTGACGTTGTCGAAAGCGTCCTTGGTGACGGTCCTCATGTCGAAGGAATACCACGCGCCCGGGTTGAAGGGAGCCTCGACCCAGTTCTTACCGGAGGTGATTTCCGCCTTGGCCAAGAGGCCCCTGTAGGTCTTTGTGCTGGGGTTGTCCGGGAACGTCATCTCCCCATGCTCATCCGCTTCGCCGTAGTACGAATACGTGGTGGTGTAGGCGTAGGTGACGCTGGTGGAACCGTCTACAGACTCCGTGATGGAGGCGTTTCGCACCGTTTTCAACTTCGCTTGGCCGAAGATCACCTTGAACGTTTGGTTGGAATAGGAGGTCGTGACATTGTCGATGGCGTCCTGGGTGACGGTCTTTATGTCGAAATAAAACGTTCTCGGCTGCTCGCCGGCCGGGACAAGCGCGAAGGGATCCGCCACTCCGTGCCGAGTCGAAGTGATGGCGGCGTGGGCGAGAAGGCCTTTGGACTTTTCTCCGACACCGGCGATGAGCGGCGGCTCTTGGATCCCCAGCGCCGCCATGTTCCATCTCTCCTCCTCCGAAAGCGTCTCCCCGTAATACCAGTATGTCGTTGTATACGGTTCTGTCACACTGGTCGATCCGTCCACGCTGGTGGATATCGACGTGCTCTCGGCCTCCTTCAGCTTCGCCGTGCCGAAGAGCACCTTGTAGGTTTGGTTCGAGAAGGATTCCGTCTTGTTGTCGAACGCGTCCACCGTTGTCGTTTTAATTCTGTACGTCCCGAGGGTCCCGGCGTTGATGGGATTCGTCGGTGAATACGCGGGCATGCCTTCCTGTTTAATCTCGGACTTCGCCAAAAGCCCGGCCAGGCGGCCTTCCTGCCGGCTGGGGACAAAATTCGCATAGGCCGTTCCCTCCTCGCCCCAATAGCTGTATTGGGTCGCGTAGGGCTCCGTCTTTGAATACGTCCCGTCTATGCCGTCTGAAACCGATGCGCTCGTCGTCTCCTTCAGCTTCGCCTGGCCGAAGAGCACTTTGAACTCTTGACTGGAGAAGGTATAGGATTTGTTTCCAAAAGCGTCGGTCGTCACGGATACGATGGGGTAGTTCCCGTTGAAGATGACCTTCTCGCCGTCCTGCAGAGTCACCGTGGCGTCTGTGTCCGTCATCCGGACGCTGGGCACCGGGCTCACCATCCGCTCAAGCCTCGCGCCGATCAACTGGCCCACCGTTCCGTCCCTGACAAGCGCCGCGTATTCCTCCTTCTCCGCATCGTTCCAATTTCCAGGCCCTCGGCCATTTTCAAACAACTCCTCGCCTTTATAGGTGTAAATCGTTTTATAAGGAAAGGTGTGCGTTGTGCTGCCGTCAATGGAATTCGTTGTTGATCTCGTCACCGTTTCCTTCAGCTTCGCCTGGCCGGCGATCACC
>JACQPF010000253.1 GCA_016207625.1 Elusimicrobiota bacterium
CCCTTATACTAATAATGTTACTGGGATGGTCCATCGCTTCCTGTGGGAAAATGTCGTCTACAGAAAGTCGGAAGCGGTGGCGGACAAGCGATCAGTTCGACGAAAGTTTCAACCAGGAGGCCCCGTCTGCATGCGGGGCCTCCTTTTTGCCGCTAGGCAAAACCCCGGCTCGTCGGACGGGGTGATCCTTCGTCAGTTCGGCAGGACGATGTATTCCAGTTCCAGAGGCTGTTGGGTGGTGTTCTCAAAGTAAAAAGGAGTGTCCGAGGGAACCGCCAGATAGCCGTAGTGCAGGTCTTTTTCGGTGGTCCCGATGTAGGCCACGCCCCGGCCGCGGCTGACGCGGAAAATGGTTTTCTCGCCTGATTCGTATTTCGTGACGGTGCGGCATCCCGGCGGCACGCTGAAGGCCCCGATCCGCGCGGGAGACACGGTGGGCAAAAGCCCCTGCGAATGGTAAAAGGGAGCCGGCTCCACGATCACCTGCCGGGGATGCTCCTCCGGAACCGTGACGCAGGCCCCGGCTCCACGTGTTTTCTTCCCGCGGCTTTCCACCGCTTTCAACAGCTTCCATTCGTTCCGGGACAACACATCGTCCAGGCTTGTTTCACTGGCCGGGGTGTTGAAGACCAACCGCTCCTCGGTATCGCCGCGCAGCCGCCAATACTTCTTCATGATGTCCCAATAGACCTGGCTTTCCGGCGTCTCCAAGCGGCGGTGGAGAGAGACGTTGTCCAGGAGCTTCTCGTATTCCAGCGCGTAGGTTTCCCAATATCTTTCGATGAGGCGTTTCGCGTTGGGATCCTGCGGAAGGGTTTGGCCCCGGGAACGCTTGAGCCGCACGACTTGCGACGACGAGCGGAGCTCCTGGAGGTCCTGGTCCAGGACGGTGGGAGGAGTGCTTCCTTGGACCATGTAATTGTCGTGGAGCTGCCGCAGGCGGGATTCGCCCGTTTTCAGAGCGCGCTGGTAATCATGATGCGCGGCGCGGACCCTCTCCTGCACCAGAGCCAGGACCTCCCCTTTTTCGGCGAGAAAGAATTTGTCTTTGCTCGCCGGCGCCGCCGGCGTTCTCGTCGGACAACAAAAAGACGCGCAGAAGAAAAGGAAAAAGAAGAGTGCGGTTGTCTTTGACATGCACCACAAATTCTACATGCTCTCGGGACATATGGGAAGAGCCTAACGGGGCTAATCCACGAACCGGATGGTGATGCCGCCTCGGAAGGTTCGGCCGGGGAGGGGCAGGCGGGTGGTGGCGAAAGTCGCCGGGTCGCTGCCGAATGCGTCCGCGTAGCGTTTGTTGGTGACATCGTCCAGGGCGAAGTAGAGGTCAGCGGCCAGGATCCTCTTTGTGAACCGTATGTCCCACAGCGTCATGGAGGGGAGCTTCAAGCCGTTCTCACCGTCGAGTTGGAATTGTTTATGGACGTAGCGAAGCGTGTTGGTGATGTTCCATCCGCCGGAAGAGGTCCATGTGAAGCGGTAGTGGGCGGTGTGCTTCGGGGTGAGCCGCAGGGGACGGTAGCGGCTTTGGGTGGAAGAGTTCCCCGCGGCCTCCAGGAAGGTGTAGCCGGCTTGGGACGAAACGGATTTGATCCGGTGAGGGACCTCCACTTCCACGCCGCGCATCTCCGCTCGAGGTGAGTTGTTGTACGTCGTCGGGCCGGCGGCGATTCGCTCCCGAAGGCGCGTGTAGAAACCCGTCACGGAGACGTCCATGTTTTCCCGCGGTTGGAATTGGGCGCCCAGGTCGTAGGACCAGGCGGTTTCGGGCCTCAAGTCGGGGTTGCCGCTGAAGAACGGACCGGCGAAATAGAGCTCCAGGAATGACGGTGCCCGGAACGAGCGCGCCGCGTTGACGGAGAGTTTGAGGTTCTCCGCCGCTCGGCAGACGGCTGTGAAGCGCGGGTTGACCACGTTGCCGAAGGCGCTGTGCTGGTCCAGCCGGGCCGCGGGAATGAAGTCCCACGTCCCGGCGCTCCAGGATTCCTGGACGTATAGGCCCCAATCCACGAGGTGTCTCGGCAGGCTTCCCACGGTGTTTTGTTTATCCCGTTCGTAAGAGGCGCCCAGTAAAAAGCCGCCAGGCAAGGAAAGGCGTGTGTCGTTACCGACGATGACATTGCTTTGCTCAAAAGAGGCGGCGGCTCCGGGGCTCGGAAAGAGGAGGTAGTCCTGGTCCGATCCATAGAGCAGGCTCTGGACGCTCCCCCATGCGCCCAAGGGGAGGTGGGCCTTCAGCCGGCCGGTGTTGAGGTCTTGCGAAACGCGTTGGTTGGGGTCGACCGGGATCCGCTCCTGGCGGTGCTCCCACGCCGGCTGGGGCACGAGAGTCCCCTGGGGGTCACCGGTATCGTGATCGGAGCGGGAGAGGTCCAGCGTGAGCCGCGCGCCGTTCCCAAAGGTGACGCCGCCGTTTCCCGATACGCTGACGTTCTTGGCGTCGGAGTTTTTCTGGAAGCCGTCGGTGAAATAGCGCGTGGCGAAGAAGGATCCGTCCCAGAGGTTTCCGCGGGCGCCGATGTGGGCCGAGTAATTCTGCGTGTCGAACCGGCGCAGGACGCCTTTCTCTGTCGGGAATGAGCGCATGTGCAGGCCCACGCTGGAGTGCGTCCGGTCCGCGGTGTGCCGCTTGGTGAGGACGTGGATGACGCCGCCGACGGTGTTGGCCCCATAGAGCACGGAGGAGCCTCCGCGGACCACCTCGATCCTTTCGATGTTGTCCGTGGGGATTTGGGAGACGTCGATGAACTGCGTCGACACGCCGCCCAAGGGCTGGTCGTCCACAAGCACTTGCACGTGGGCCGAGGAGGGGACTCCGCGCAGGCGCACCGTCGAGAAAGAGCCCAGGACGCCCGTCTTGTTCACGTCCAGGGAAGGCACGAGAACGAGCGCTTCCTCCAGCGTCCGCGCGCCGGACCGCAGGATCTCTTCCTTCGGGACCACGGAAATGTTCGACGGCAATGTCTCCATGGGGTCCGCCCGGCGGGTCACCGAGAGGAAAAGCGGTTTGGCCGGTTCCCCATCATCGACGGTCGCTTGCAAGAGGCCAGCGGTCCCCATCATTCCCGCAAAGACGATGGCCCAACGGGTGCGGATCGATTTCACTGAGAGGCCTCCTCCTGATTTCGTAGGGTATGAAAAAAGTTCACGTACTTCCGGTCCGTGCCCGCCTCGCGGGTGACTTCCACCGGGATCTCGTAGACGCGTTCCAGGAGCTCCGGCGTGAGGACGTCCGCCGTCCGGCCCTGGGCGACGACGCGCCCGTCCTTCATCAACAAGCTCCGCGGACACCACTCCATGGCCAGATGGACGTCGTGCAGCACCGCCACCACCGCCAGGCCGTTTTCCGTTCGGCGTTTTTCAACGAGGTGGAGCAAATCCATTTGGTGATGAGGGTCCAGGTGCGCCGTGGGTTCGTCCAAGAGGAGGACTTGGGGCTCCTGGGCCAGCGCGCGCGCGAGGAGGACCCGGCGCCTTTCGCCGCCGGACAGATGCGTCGTGAGGCGGTCCCGGATCGCCCAAAGGTCCGTTTGACGGAGGGCGGATGCGACGATCTCTTGATCGCGCGGGGTGTGTCCGCCCCACCACCCTCCGTGGGAATACCGTCCGAGGGAAACCATCTGCTCCACGGTCACGGGGAACACGGAGATCATCTCTTGAGGGACCAGGGCCACCCGGCGCGCAGCGCATTTTTGCGAGAGGTCCTCCAAGCTTTGGCCGGACACCGTGAAGCGGCCCGATCGCGGTTTCAGCACGCGGCACAGCAAGCGGAGCAACGTGGATTTCCCGCTCCCGTTGGGGCCCAGCACGCCGAGCAAGTCCCCTTTCTCCATGGAAAATGAGACGTCCTGAAGGGAAAACGAGGACGCGGGACCGGAAGGATAAGAGAAAGAAAGGGATTCGGCCGCGAGGAGGCTCATAGGAGTTTACGCCGTTCGCGGCGGAGGATGTAAATGAAAAACGGGGCTCCGATCATGGCGGTCACCACGCCGACCGGGATTTCCTGGGGCGCCAGCAAGGTCCGGCCGACGGCGTCCGCCAAAACGGCCAAGACGGCGCCCAGGAACGCCGAGAGGGGAAGGACCGCGCGGTGGTCCGAGCCGAAGAGGAGGCGCGCGATGTGCGGCATCACCAGGCCGACGAAGGGAATGATGCCGTTGAAGGTCACGGCCAGGCCCGTCAACAAAGCGCAGAGGAGCACCAAGCCCCACTTGGCTCGTTCCGCGTTCAGGCCGAGAGTGAGGGCGGTTTCTTCCCCATGGGCCAGGAGGTTCAACGCCGGCCCGAAAAGGAAAAGCGCCCCCAGCCCGACAAGGGAGAGAACCATGAGAGGAATGAGGGTCTGGTAGGGAAGGGCGGTCAGGCTTCCCAGAAGCCAGAAGAGGATGCTGGCGGACTCATGGCTCCGGGCTTGGGAAATGATGAACGTTAACAGAGAGGCGGTGAACGAGTGAATCGCCACCCCGGCCAGGACCATTAACGACACATTAGGAGATCCTTGGATCCGCGAGAGCATCAACACCACCAGCAATGTGAGGGCCGCGCCAAAACAGGCGTAAGGGGCGGGCGAGGCCGCGCCCAAAAGAAGGCCGATGACCGAACCCAGTGCGGCACCGCCCGAAATGCCGAGCAGGTACGGGTCCGCCAGAGGGTTGCGGAAGAGGGCTTGGAGCGCGGCTCCGACGGAAGCCAAGAGCGCGCCCACCGTCGCGGCCATCAACACGCGCGGCAAGCGGATGAATATGAAGATTTCGGCCGCCCGGCCGGACGTCGAGTCCAGCCGGCCTTGAAGGGATTGCCAGAGAATCGTGAACAATTCGCGCCAGCCGATGGAAACGCTCCCCATTTTCAAAGCCACGAGAAAAGCGGCGGAACCAATCAGAAGCAGCCAGCCGACTCCTCCGCCGCGTTTCCAAAACGAGCGAGGGCGCGTCACGGCCGGACCTCAAGCCCGTAAAGGATGCCGACCAGCTCCTCAAACGCCTGGACGATGCCGGGTCCCGCGCGGGAGAATTTGTCCGGGTCCACAACGATCACGCGGCCGTTTTTCACGGCCGGGAGTCGTTCCCACCCGGGCCGGCGGGCGATTTCATCGGAGGAAACGATTCCCGTGTGGAGGATGAACTCGGGAGAATGCTCCGCGACCCATTCCGAAGAAACGAGCGGCATGGAGTTCCTGGAAGGGGGCATGATGTTTTTCGCTTTGGCCCGGCTCAGGAGATGGCCCTGCAGGCTGGACGGCGCGCAGGCCTGAAACGGGCGGGGCCAGATCTCGAAATACACGCTCGGGCCATTTGCGGACGGCAGCCGCGATTCGATTTTTTTCACACGGGCACGGCACGTTTGCACGAGGGCTTCGGCGGTGGACGTGCGGTCCAAAAGGGCGCCCATCTTCTGAATGATAGAAAAAACGTCCTCCATGGTTTGGGCGCCGGTGCCGGGAAGGAAAAGAACCTGCAGGCGGAAACGCTTGAATTCGTTCTCGAAACGCTCATGGGAATTGTCCGCCAACACCAAATCCGGCTTCAGAGCGATGAGCGCTTCCCAGTTGGGTTCCAGCCCGCCCACCCGCGGTACGCCCGGCCACGCGCCCTTTTTTTCCACGTCGCTCACCCCCACCAGGAATTCTCCCGCGCCCAACGCCTGGACAATCTCCGTGTGGGACGGCAAAAGGGACACCAAACGTCTTGGCGCGGCCGCCAAGGGTTGGGAGAGGAAAAGGAAAGTCGCTCCAAAGAAGATGGAAACGAAAGATCTCATGGTACCGGCCAAGCGCCGCAGAGGCGGCAAAAGTCCGTGGCGGGATCCGCCAGGGCCACCTTGCAATCGGGGCAGCGCCTTTGCGCAGATCGCGCCGCGCCGCCGGGCGAGTTCAGGGGAGGGCCGAATTGCGAGCGGTAAAGCTTGTAGTAATGAAGATGCTCTTTATCGCGCAGCCGGACGCCGTCGGCTTTCAGGAACATCTCGGCCTCCTTGGAAAAATCCCCATCCGTGAAGCGTTTGCCGAAAAAAGACGTCAGCCCGGTCGTGCCGGAGCCCATCTCAAGGGGGCATTTCTCCCGCCAGAGAAGATCCTCGGAAATCTCTCCTTCAAAGGCCTGTCGCAGGAGCGCTTTGCCGAATTTCCGGCCGCCATGCTCCGCGATCAAGGCCTCCGGCGGGACCTTCTCGGCCAGTTCTCTGACCGCCGGATGCAGGTAGGGCGTCTGTACGTCCACGTCCATATGCCGGCCGAGGTCCAGGCTGCTGAAATGCATGATCCGCCAAAGGCGCCTGAGGAACGTGGGAAGTTTATCCATGGGATGAGAGAGCGCGAAGCTGTAGCCGGCGAAAAGCTCGTCGGCGCCGTCGCCCGTGAGGACAGACGTCACGTGGAGTTCTTTGAGCATCAGCAAACCCACATGGAGGGCCACGGAGTTCCGGACGGTCATGGGATCGAACGTCTTCAGCATGCGGATCGTTTGCGGCAGGATGCCGAGCAGGTTGTCGAAGTCCGGGCGGACCCAGACGTGAGTCAGGCCGAATTCTTTTGCCGCGCGCGCGGCGTACGTTTCATCTTCCGATCGCCCGGGGACGGCCACGGTGACGGCCATCAGACCCTTCCTGCGGGAGGCCAAATAGGCCAGGACGGAAGTGTCTAGCCCTCCGGAGAAAAGGACGGCCGGGGCGTCCATTTGCGGGAGGACGTTTTCAAGCGCGGCGCGGATTTTACGCGGCCATGATGATTCTGCGTTCGGCATATGTTTCTATTTTTACAATAAAAAGAGGAGGAACCATACAGCCTCGATGATCTCGCATGTGGCGCCGAGGGTGTCCCCCGTGTAGCCGTCGATTTTCCCGTGGACATACGCGCTGAAGCCCCACGCGGAGGCTAAACAAACTCCCCCAAAAATCACACCGGGGCCGCCCATGACTGTCGCCGCCAAGGCCAGGAGAGATAGGCCGGACCACGCCGCTCTGGCCTTGGTGCGGCCGCTTTGAAACGCCGTGGCCAAGCCCCCTTCGGTTCGCGCATAGGAAAAGAGCCCCATCACCAGCCCCATGGCGCAACGGCCGGCCACGGGCGCTAAGAGCAGCGCTTTCCACCGCCATGGGGACGGCAGTGAACAGATGGCAGCCATTTTGAGCGCCAAAATCGAAACCACAGCGACCACCCCCATGGGACCGCTTCGGGGATCCCGCATGATGTCCAGCATTTTTTCCCGTGAGCGAAAACTGAATACGCCGTCGGCGGTGTCCGCCAGGCCGTCGATGTGGAGGCCCCGAGAGAGACCGGCCAAGGACACCACCGTCAGCACCGCTTGCACCGCGGGAGGAAAAACAAACCCCCAGAGCCCATCGAGGAGGCAAAGGACCGCTCCGATCAAGAGCCCCGCGACGGGAAACCACCACACGGCTCCTTCCAGGGCCCGGGGTTCTTCTTGGGAGGAACGGGGCACGGGGAAAACGGTGAGAAACCCGAGGGCCGCGAAAAGGGACGTCATTCCTTGGTCGGATTATGCCGGGGCTCGGGAATCGTCCTCGGCCCGCGAAACGCCGGCGTCGCCAAATGTGGCCACATCGGTGAGCAGGCGGACGGCCGCATCGAGGAGCGGCATGGCCAAGGCTGCGCCTGTGCCTTCCCCCAGCCGGAGGTTCAGGTCCAACAAGGGTTTTTTCCCCAACCGTTCCAGCATGAGGAAATGCCCCCGTTCCGCGGAGCGGTGGGCCGCCACCGCGCAATCCAGGGCGGCGGGGCAAAGCGCTTGGGCGATTAAGGCCCCGGCGCCGGAAATGAACCCGTCGATAATCACGGGTTTTTTGAGAGCCGCCGCGCCCAGGATGAGCCCCGCGATGGCGCCGATATCAAATCCGCCCACCTTCGCCAGAACGTCCACGCCGTCGGCCGCGTTCGGCCGGTTGACGTCCAGGGTTTTTTCCACCACGCGGATTTTTTGGGATAAACGGTCGTCATCGACGCCCGTGCCGCGGCCTGTGACTTCGGCGGGAGAGCGGCCTGTGAACACCGCCATGATGGCTGCACTGGGCGTGGTGTTGCCGATGCCCATATCCCCCGTGCCGAAGACGTCCGTTTCTGAGGAAAGGTCTTGTGCGATTTGAATCCCGGCCTCCAGGCAAAAAACCGCTTGCTCGCGGGTCATGGCCGGGCCGCGGGCGATGTTTCCGCTTCCGTTCCCGGCGCGGCGTGAAATGATCTTGCCGTCCAAGTCGTTCAAGTCCGCGGCCACGCCCATATCCACCACTTGCACACGGGCCCCGGCCACCTTCGCCAGCGCGTTGACTGCCGCGCCGCCGCGCACGAAGTTCCGCACCATCTGCGGGGTGACTTCCGCCGGATACTGGCTCACGCCTTCGGCCGCCACCCCGTGGTCGGCGGCAAAAGTCACAATGGTTTTGCGCGCCACGGGCGGAGGCACTTGGCCCGTCATGGCGGCCAAATCCTCGGCGAGGTCCATGAGCCGGCCCAGGGCCCAATGGGGCATCGTGAGTTGTTCCAGGCGGGCGTGCGCGAGCGGGCGCGGGGCGGTGTCCGCCGGCAGGTTGTTTCCTAAAATAGATTGGAGCAATTTCATTTGGAATCCTTTCCTTTTATTGTGAGAGGCAAACCGCTGATTAAAAAAATGACTTCTTCCGCCGCGGCGGCAGTGATTTGGTTGCATCGGCCCAAGAGGTCCCGGTAAAGACGGGTGGACGGGTTTTCCGGCACAATGCCCAAATTGACCTCATTCGATACAAGGAAAGCCGTTCCCTTTTGGTGACGAAGGACTGCGAGCGCTTCTTTCATCCGGCGGGCCATGGCATCTTCATCCAAGCCGCGGCCGTTTTGTTCGGCTTGATAGAGCAGGTTGTTCACCCATAAAGAAAGACAGTCCACCAACACCACCGGATACGGGCCGCATTGCTTGAGAACACCGGCGAAGTCTTCCGGCGCCTCAAGGGTTTTCCATCGGCGCGCCTTCCGGTCCCGCCGATGACGGGCGATCCGTGCTTTCATTTCCAAATCGAAGGCCGTGGCGGTGGCCACAAAGGCCCGAGGCCCGGCCAGCGCTTCTGCGCGGTTCAAGGCATAGGAACTCTTTCCGCTTCGAGCGCCGCCCGTCACGAAAATGATTTCTCTCATAATCGAACTTCCTCCAGCGGAACGCCGATCGAGACCACGCGCGGCCGGCCGGCGCGGACCCGCACCACGGAAACGCTGCCCGGCCTGACCTGGATCTCAGGATAGCGGGAAAGGTCTTTGCCGCTCCAGAGGCACAGGAGCGAACGGATGATTCCGCCGTGGGACACCACCAGCAATTCGCGGGCGGCCTCATGAAACATGCGGTTTTGAACGCGCTTGAGCCGGGTTCGAAAGGAGCGGAGCCCTTCCCCGCCGGGAAATCGGAACCCAGGAGAAAAGGCCGCCCACCGGCCCACCCGGGCGGCGTCGCGGCGACGAATCTCCTCAAAGGTCATGCCTTCCCATCGGCCGAAATCCATTTCGCGGAGGTCGGGCAGCAGGCGCCAAGAAACCTTCGTCTTCGGCGCGGCGAGCCGCGCGGTGGCGCGCGCGCGGCGCAGGGGACTGGACAAAACCGTCATCTCCGTCCGGCCGCGGAAGAGCGCCGCCAGCCGCCGCGCCTGCCGCCGGCCCTCATCGCTCAGCGGCACGTCCGTCCGGCCGATGAACCGTTTGTCGTAGCGATGCGCGATGGCGCCGTGGCGCACGAAATAAATGGTTTTCAAAAATCGATCCCCGGCTTCGCGGCATGTCCTTTAAGAAAAGGGTGTTTGACCAACCGCATTTCGGTGACCAGGTCCGCGGCGCGGATGAGCGATGGGGGCGCATCGCGGCCGGTGACGACCACATTGATTTTCGCCGGGCGCGACTTCAGGGTTTCAAGAACGTCTTTAAGCCCTAGGAATTTTTCCTGGAACGCATATGTGATTTCATCCAAAATCACCACGTCGTGGCGGCCGGCGATGATGAGTTCGCGCGCTTTTTTCCAGGCCGCTTGCGCGGCCTTGGCGTCCCGCCGGAGGTCCTGGCTTTCCCAGGTGAATCCAAGCCCCATGGTGTGGAATTCGATGCCGGGGATCTTCTTTGCCATGTCGCCCTCACCGGTCCGCCAGTCGCCCTTGATGAATTGAACGACGGCCACCTTTAGGCCGCGGCCGAGGGCTCGGAACGCCAAACCCAGTGCGGCGGTGGTTTTGCCTTTACCGTTTCCGGTGTAGACGATGACCAGGGAATCCAAAGGTTTTTTCATATATTCTCCCGTTCCGACCGGCCGCGCAGAAGCAACGCCAAGAAAAACGGCCCGCCCAAAAGTGCGGTGATGATCCCAACGGGAATTTCCATGGGCGCGATGAGACTGCGGCCCAGCGCGTCGCAGAGCACCAGGAACGCGCCGCCCGCCAAAACCGTGAACGGGGCCAGTTCCCGGTGTCGCGGGCCGATGACGAGCCGCCCGACGTGCGGCACGATGAGCCCCACGAACCCGATGGGTCCGCAGGCCGCCACCACACCGCCCACCATGAGGGACGCCACAAAAAAAATGATTTTCTTGATCGTACGCACCGCCACGCCGCGGGCTGAGGCGATGTCCTCCCCGATGGCCAGAAGGTCCAGCTCATGGCCCAGGCAGAGCACCGCCAGAATCCCGGGGAAGGCGAAGGGCAGGACCTGGAGCACGGGCCCGAACCCCACGGTTTCCAAGCCGCCCATGAGCCAGCGGGCGACGCGAAAAGAGGTGGTGAGGTCCCCGATGTACTGGATAAACACGATGAAACTTGTAAAGAAAAAACTTATGGCGACCCCGGCCAAAAGAAGCGTGGCGGTGGAAAACCCCCGGCTGGCGCGCGTTAGGCCGTAGACCAGCGAAATGGAGCCGGCCGCGCCCAAGAAAGCCGCGAGAGGCAACCACGGCAGTCCCGTGAGGCCCAGAGCCAGGCCAAACTTTACATAAAGAGCGGCTCCCAAAGACGCGCCGCTCGAAACGCCCAGCGTATAAGGCGTGGCCAAGGGGTTGCGGAACATGGCTTGGAAAGCCATACCGCTGGCGGCCAAAGCCGATCCGGCCAAAAACCCCAAACACACCCGCGGCAGGCGCACGCGCCAAAAAATCTCCGCGTCCACGCCGCCGGAAGTCCCTTGGCAGACCGCGGCCCAGTCCAAAGATTTCAAGCCGAGGAACATGGAAGCGGCGATCGCCGCGACTGTCAGGATCGCCAGCGCGGCCAAAAAGCGCCCGCGGGCCTCCGGGGGGACGATCATCGGTGGAACACCCGCAAAGGACCGCCGGATCCTTCCCCCACCACTTCAAACGGGATCCTGTAGAGGTCCTCCAGGACGTCCGGCTTATAAAATCCCGACGCCGGCCCGGAATACGCCGACGCGCCGTCGCGAATGGCCAGTATCTCGTCGGCGCAAAAGGCGCCCAGGTTGATGTCGTGGGTCACCATCATCACGGTGACTCCGCGCTCCCGATTGAGACGCCGCAACAGGCCGCTAACCTCCGCCTGCTGTCGCGGATCGAGGAAGGCGGTGGGTTCGTCCAAAAGGAGGATGCGCGATTCTTGGGCCAAGGCCGCGGCGATGAACACTTTCTGCCGCTCGCCGCCGCTCAAAGTGGATACGGACCGGCGGGCAAAGACCTCCGTGCCGGTGAGGGCCATGGCGTCCCTCAGCGCGCGGCGGTCCTCGGCGGTGACGGTGGAGAACCGGCGCCAGTGCGGGTAGCGCCCGAGAAGGATGAATTCCTCAACGGAGAACGACACGGGGCGTCCGTCCGCCTGGGGAATGTAGCCCATGAGCTTGGCCAGGTCCCGCTGGGGATAATCAGACAGGGCCCGCCCCGCCAAACGGATGCGGCCCTCGGCGATAGCCACCTGACGCATGAGAGCCAGGAGGAGAGTCGTTTTACCCGCGCCGTTGGGCCCCGTCACGCATAGGAAGCCGCCGGGGCGCAGCGCGAAGGAGAGTCCGTTGAGCACGAGCCGTCCGCCGCGGCGCACCGCGAGGCGGTCCACATTGATGAGAGGTTCGTCGATCAACAGGTCCCCATTTGACAGGCGCTCTGGACCCACATGACCACCGTCCACCGGACACGTTCTCCCCGTGCGGGCAACGCGCGGTGCGGCAAGAACCGGTCCATCACCAGCACATCCCCCCGGCGCACCGGCACGATGCGGCTCGGGCTTTTAGGAAGATCCTGATCGGCGATCCGAAGGCGGCCGTCCGGGTCGTTGGATTGGTGCGGAAGAGGCTGCCACTTGCCGGGGATGACCTCGAGCGCGCCGGTTTCCTCGTCCACGTCCGACAGAGGAATCCAGCAGGCCAGTTTGGTTGAACCGCAACCGCTGTGGGAGGGTCGGACCACATCTTGATGCCAAGCCGTACACGCTGAAGAGAGCATGGGAATGGAAGCCCGCGTGCGAAGGACGTGGCCTGTGGCGGCCAACGGGGCCAGCAGGCTGTTGACCAGGGCGGAAAGCCGTGGATGGTCCGTCAGGGCTTTCACGCGGGGGTCCGCTTGCGCGTCGGCCATGACGGCTTGGTAGAGGGCCAAGGCATAGGCCCGGTTTTCCCGGGCGACGCGCTCCAGGCGTTCCTCGAAAGGCAATTCAGGGTGGCTGTGCTCAAAAGGCGTGAGGAGAGCCCGGGCCACGCGGTCCATGGTGTCATTGATGGCACCCCGCAAAGTCTCGATATCCGCGCCGTCCAAAACATTCCGAGCCACAGAGAAGCCGTCAGACGTCAGTTCTTTTTCCATGGAGCCTCCGGGTGTAAGGCGCGGGCCAGGGTCTCGATGAAGCGGACCAGGCGCGGGCCGGGGATGGACAGATAGTCTTGCGTAAAAACAAAAACGCGGCCACCGCTGACCGCTTTCAGAGAGGAAAGGCTTTCCCACTCCTTCCGGGTCTTCTCCGGGGAAGGATCCCCGGAAACGAACTGGACGATTACGTCCGGGTCCAGCCGCAGAAAACCCTCCGCCGAAAGAACCGGATAGGCCGCCGGGCCGGTAGGCACTGCGTTGACGCCGCCGGCGTAAACGATGAGGTCGTGATGGATTCCGCCGGGGCCCACGGCGTGGACGTCCCGGATGCCGCCGCGGCCCGAACCCCCCAGGCAGAGCACAACCCTTGGCCGCGGCCGGTTGCCGATGGTGCGGGCAATGCGGTCCAACCCGGCTTTGAGTTCGGAAGTCATCGCTTCGGCCTCGGCCCGCGCGCCGCAGCGCTCGCCGATGATGCGGATGCTGTTCAACAACTCGGACACGCCGCGGTCGTCCACGCGCAGGATGTCCACATTCAGGGCGGCCAGGCGTGGCCGCACCTCCTCATGTTCCGGGAGAACCACCGCGAGGTCGGGACGGAGCGCGGCGACAGCCTCGTAGTTGGGAGTGACGTACCCGCCGACCTTGGGGAGGGCGGCGGCTTCCGGCGGGTAGCGGCAGTAATCGGTGACGCCAACCACGCGTTCCCCCAGGTTCAGAGCGAACAGGGTTTCGGTCACGCTCGGCGCCAAGGAAAGGATCCGGCGCGGAACCGTTTTTTGCGGCTCAGCGCCGGAGACAATCCCCGCGCACAGAAGAACGGCGGCAAAAAGCCCGCCGATATGATTCACTAGAACGCGGCCTTCACGCCGGCGTAAAAGCCCCGGCCGGGCGAACCGTAGCCGAAGACTTCCTCATATTCCTTATCGAGGGCGTTCTCCACGCGGCCGAAAAGGCGCAGATGGGGCAGCACTTCATAGGATGCGCCCAAGTTCACCAGCGCGTAGGACGCCAGGATGACGCGTGGGGCCGGGTAGACATTGAAGTTCAAGTCGTCCCGCTTGCCCACATAGACCAAGCCCAAATGCGTGTCGCCTTTACCAAAGTCCCAGCTCGCCGAAGCGCCGGATTTTTGTTTCGCCCGGCGGAGGAGATCCTGACCGGTGGATTTGTCTTCGGTGTCCGTGACGGTATGGTTGGCTTTCAAGACCAGCCCTTGGATCGGGCGGAAGGACCCGAGGAGCTCCACGCCTTTTGTGGAGGCTTCGCGGACGTTTTTATAGGAACTGCTGGCGCTGTCGTAATCAATGAGCCGGTCGAAGTCGTTCCGGAAATACGTTGCTCCCAACGAGCCGCGGCCCCCGGCGATCTGTTGCTCGACGCCCGCGTCCCAGCCGACGCTTTCCTCCGGGTCCAACGTATTGTTGCCGAAGCTGGAGTAGAGCTGAAACAGGGAGGGCGCCTTGAAGCCCGTGCCGTAGGTGGCTTTGAACTTGGTGGCGGAAGGATGGAACCAATAGGCGGATGTGACACGGTATGTGGCGGCGGAACCGAAGCGGTCGTGGTCGTCCAAGCGGCCGCCCAGAGTGGCGAAGAAGGACTCCCCCAACCGGATTTGGTCCTGCGCGTAATAACCGTTGGTGCGGGCCACCTTGTCGGTGAACTTGCTCGAATAAGGCCCGAAGGCGCTGACGGAGTCGTTATTGATCTCGGCGGATTCCCGTTCCGTCTCCACGCCCGTGGTCAGCGTGTTGGCCGGGTGGAGGCGCAAGTCGCTCTGCCAGTCGGCTTTTAAGATGCGGCTGTCGTAGCTGTCCCGGCTGGAGCTGGATGGGTTGAGGGTGTCCACTGGATTTTCGAAATCGCGGTCGTGGTCGGTGATCGAGACGCCCGCTTTCTGCTTCCAGAATCCATCCCTCAAGCCCAGCCGGCCTTCGGTCCTCAGGAAAAGCTGGCGGTTGTCCACATTGTAGTTGGGATCGTCGTTGGTGGAATCTATCTGAGATCGCGCGGATGCATAGCGGGACACCACGTCCACGCCCCAATTCTCGGCGGAAGCAAGGCCGACTCGGCCGGAGAGAGAAGAACTGCCGTAGCCGTCGCGTTCCGTGGCCCCCAGGCGCTTGGCCTGGGCGGAGATCGCTCCCGTGTACAGGCGAGAGCCTTCCACGGAATAATTCATGCGTCCGGTGCCGCCGCTCACGCCGGCTTCGGCGCGGGAGGTGTTGTAGGCGCCGCCTTCGGTCAGAGCGAAAAACTTCGGCCGGCCGGCGCCTTTTTTCGTGATGACGTTGATGACCCCGCCGATGGCGTCCGAGCCGTAAAGCGTGCTTTGCGGACCGCGGATGATCTCGATCCGTTCCACGTTGTCCACGTTCAAGTGGGCGAGGTCGTAGGACCGGTCGGTGGAAGAGGGATCGGCGGCTTCGACGCCGTCGATCATCACCAGCGTGTGCCCCGAATTTCCGCCCCGCGTAAAGACCGCCACGTTGCTGCCGGGCCCACCGGTCCGAACCACGTCCAGAGCGGGATGGCCGCGAAGCACTTCAGAGACCGACGACTTCTGGCTGGCCTCGATTTCTTTCCGCGTGATGACGGTGACCGAACTGGCCAGCTCGCGCTCGGGGGTTTCCAGCCGCGTGGCTGTGATCACGAGGGGCTCCAGACTCACTGTGGTGTCGTCTATGCGATTTGCCGCGGACGCGGATACGGCCAGAAAAGCGGCCAGGCTTGAAGATAAAAATTTCCACTTCATATTCATTCGATTCTCCTTGGTTGTGTGTTGGTCATGCCTAGCGGCATGAAAAAACCCATCCGGACAGCCCCGTCGAATGCGGGGGGACGGATGGGCTCCAAGAGAACCCGGCGCGCTCATAAAGACAGCTCGAGCGGTGCCATTTCACATCCTTCCCGCGAAGGCGATGGAGCGTTCAATCTGTTTAAAACGCTCCTCGTGGCCGCAAAGCCGTCGACCGGACTTATCCTCAAAACGTCAGGCGCTCAAACGCCTGGCTGAGGCTTCACCGTTGCGGGGCAGTGCCTGATTTGAACAGAGCTTCCCCGGCTTTGCGGTATGTATGGTTGGATTTTAGACCATGCGGTCCGGTTTGTCAAACAGTTTTACGGATGGAAGAGTTCTTTGGCTTCGGCGTTCCCGATGAACCGCCAATGCCACGGCTCATAGTTGACGTTTTGGGGATTGCCTTTCGGGAAGGAAATCTCAAAACCATAGTCCGACGCATGTTCGCTCAGCCAGCGGAAGGCTTTTGTCTCCTCGAAGCTTTGGTCCACGTCGGTGTTGGCGGAGGTTTCATCCCCCAGATCCAAGGACCAGCCGGTGTGATGCTCGGAAAAGCCGGGGGGCGCCACCCACCGGGCGGCTTTTTCTTCGGACCCGTATCTGCGGCCGGCTTTTTCGAAAAGATACTTTTGGTATTTGACCGCGCGAAACCCGGAGATCGGAATGATTTTGACTCCGTCGGCGCGGGCCGCGGCGGCCATTTTGAGAAAGGC
>JACQPF010000254.1 GCA_016207625.1 Elusimicrobiota bacterium
CCGATGATTCCTCGCCCGCCATCTATTGGACTTCCGCCACGGTTCCGCCGAGGCCGGAGGTGGAGTCCGTGAACAAATACTCTTTGCGCGTCATTTTCTCGCCGGGAGACAACCCGACGACGGGGCCCCAGACCCAATTCGCCATCCAGGCGTATGAGATCGACCCCAACGACACGGGGCAAGAGCAGAAATTCCTGAAGACGAACGTCTCCTCCAACGCCTATAGCTTGGACGGTGGGTCTATAAGCGATGACGCCGTATGGAAGACGTACAGCGCCTGGGATCCCTACGGTGTTGTCATCGCTTCGGGTTTGATCTCTTCGCACGAATATCACTTCGCCATCTACGCCCGGAACGGGGACGCGGGGAGCGATCCGAAGATCCCGACCGAAGCGAGCCAAAGGGCTTCGGCCTTTACGGGATCCGGCGACCCCATCATCCGCGTCAACACGCGCGTGGCCGACGGCCGCAACTGGATCAACACCACGATCGTTTCGTTCACGGCCACCGGCTCCTACCATTACCACTACATCTTCACGCCACAGCGGAACATCTATATCCAAGACACGGCCCCCGGCTGGAATGGAAAGCTTCTCTCCACCGCCGATCTGGCCAATGACGGCAGCGAACACAGCGCCGCCGACGTCTTGCCCGTCTCAGGCTTTAAAGCGATGTCCGAGGAAGACTGGACCCTTTATGTGCTGGGAGATGATTATTTGTCCTATGTTCCGAACAGCGGCCACGGAACGCAGCGGAGGGCCGCCTTCGTCGTCAGTATTGATACCCAGGCGCCCATCGTGCCGAACTTGAAGGCCAAGTTCGGCCCCAACGATCCCACGCCCATCGGTGACAGCGCGGAAATCGCCCACTCGAAGCCCTACTTCTATTGGGACGAGCCGACCAACGGAAAGCCCGGCGCCACAAGCTCCATACTGGGCTACACCTACAGCTTCTCGACGGATCCCTCCAACAACCCGGCCACGGACGAATCGGCCCTGACGACGACCCGCATCGTGCACTACTCCACGCCGGTGGCGGAGGGCACCTATTACTTTAGAGTCCGGGCGATGGATGCGGCGGGCAATTGGACCAACCCGCCCGCGCAGTTCGTTTATAAGTTCAAGCGCGATTCCATCAACCCCGATGCGTTGGATGTCAACTTCGGCGCGTCAGCTGTGGAAATCCCCCGCTCGAACAATTTGAAAGTGGCCGTTCGCCCGGACGCCACGTTCCAGATCCCTTTCAGCGAATCCATGAACCCCACATATATGGAAGCTCCCGGCAATATCACTCTCACGGCGGTCAGGAACAACCGGGGAGAGAGCGTTACTCAACCTATCGACATCCGCGTGAGATACGACGATACCAGCCGCTCCGCCATCGTTTCCCTGGCGAGCCCACTGCCCTATGGACATAGGTTTGAACTGCGCACCACGCCCAACGTGGTGGACCTGGGCGGGAACTCGTTGTCCGACCAGGTGAATAAAGTGTTCTACACCGTCATGGACCCCAACGCCGAGAACCTCCTCATCGCGGAAGATGGGCAAACCCGCGTCTCTTTCCCCGCCCAGGCGTGGGGAGAAGCCTTCGCGTCGCCGGCGATCAACGAAGACCCCAAGAACGCGCCCATGGCGGCTCTTCCCGCGCAAATCGATAAAGCCAACGACAACCAATCTCAAATCCACGGGGCCTATGCGCAAACCATCAACCTGAAGGAATTCAACATCTACAACCAGGACGGCCAGAGGATGCAAGGATCCTTCACGAAAGAAGTGGAAGTCCGCATGACATACCCCGACGCCGACAACAACGGCATTGTGGATGGCTCGGAGCGCGTGGCGCCCGTTCGGGAGTCCGTCCTTGCGCTCTACTGGCTCGACGAGCAGAGGGGGATCTGGGTGCGCGTGCCGGGAAGCAGCGTGGACAAGGCCAACAACGTCATTACGGCTAAGGTGAAGCACTTCAGCGTCTACGGCATCATTGGGGCGCCCGCGACGGACCTTTCCGAGGCCTACGCCTATCCTGTACCGTTCAAAACCTCTTTGGGACATAAAGAGATCGTGTTCAATAACCTCTCAAGCGTCGCCAACATCAAGATCTACACCTTGAACGGAGAACTCGTAAAGGAGTTGAAAGAAAATGATGGGGACGGTATGCTTATCTGGTCGCCCGTCGCCAACAGTTCCGGTGAGCCGCTGGGAAGCGATGTTTTCTTCTACATCATCGAAAACAACCAGCAGAAGAAAAAGGGCAAATTAATCATCGTCAGATAAGGGGTCCTATCACGTGTCCTTCCGCAGTTCATTCCTTGTTTTAATTACCATCGTAACGCTTCTCGGGTCCGGCCAAAAAATCATTCAGGCATCTTCTGACAACTCCGATCAACTGGTGTGGAATACCGCATCGAAGGCCAGCGCCGCTGATTTATCCGGAGCATATGCCTTTCCCGTTCCATTCAAGCCTTCCCTAAATCACGATAAAATCACTTTCATTAACCTTTCAGCCCAGGCAACAGTGAAAATCTATAGCCTTGACGGGAATCTGGTCAAAACGTTGCATGAGAGTGATAGTGACGGGATACTAGAGTGGGACGCAAAAAATGAAGATGGTGAACCCGTTAAAAGCGATGTTTATGTGTATCGAATAGAAAGCTCAGAGCAAAAAAAGGTCGGAAAGCTTCTCGTGGTGAGATAAAATGAAACAGATTACGGGGAAAAAGCGACAGGCAATGCGGGAAAAGGGCGGAAAGAGCGCCTCCTGGCTCCTTCTATCCTTTATTGTGGCTTATTGCCTGATGCCTTTGTCCCTGCTTGCCAAAGGTCCTGGAACCAGCTCCGCTAACTTCTTGAAGATTGGAGTTGGGGGTCGCGGGGTTTCCATGGGAGAGGCGCAGACAGCCGCCGTCAATGACACCATGGCCCTCTATTGGAACCCCGCGGCCCTTGGCAAGCTCAACTATAATGAAGCCGCTTTCATGCACAACAATTTTATTCAGGGCGTCGATCAAGACGCCCTTTTTTATGCCCAGCCCACCCACAACCTCGGCACGTTCGGCGCGGGGCTTACTCTTGTGCGCGTGGGTGGAATCGCCGGCTACAACAACTCCGGCATCAAAACGAAGGAACTCACGGCCACGGACACTATGATAACCCTGGGATGGGGAAAAGTGCTTGAAGATGTTAAATATGTCACCGGTCTCCAAACCGGACTCAACCTGAAATCTCTTTCCAAGAAACTGGGGGATGATTCCGCTTCCACCATGATGGCGGACCTCGGGTTGTTGTATGAAGTGAAAGACGGCCCGGTCCGCAACCTGCGGACGGCGATGGTCGTGCAAAACCTTGGCGGCGGCGTCAATTTCAATGAAAAATCCGATCTCCCCAGGCTCATTAAACTCGGGTTCGCCTATCCGTTCTTCGGGAACAATCTCACCACGGCTTTGGACCTCGTATCGCCGTCGGACAACAGCTTTTTCTTTAATTTTGGGCTGGATTACCGCATTTGGGACATCCTGGCCTTCCGTCTGGGATATAAAGGACAAAACGATTTGGGGAACGGCATCACCTACGGCGTGAGCTTCGGCAACGAGCGGCTCCATTTGGATTACGCTTTCGTTCCTTTCGGAGACATGGGAGACACCCAGCGGATCAGCGTGGGCATTCGCTTCGGCAAGGCCTATCGCGAGGCTCAGGTGCAAAGCCAGATCACCCAAGCCTATGAGAGAGCCGAGGCTCGCTACGCTCAAGGCTACCTGGTGGAAGCCTACATACAAGCGGCGCAAATCATGGATGTGGCGCCGTGGCACCGGCCCACCCGCAACCTCATGCGCGGCATAGAAGACGAGTTCCAGCACCTCGAAGACATTGCCCGGCGCGAGCAGCTCCAGGCGCAGATCGACGAACATTATTCCCGCGGCGAGCAGCACTTCCAATTGGATGAACTCATCCCGGCGAAGCGGGAGTTCGAGGCCATCCTCGCGCTTCAACCCACTCATTCGGGCGCCAAGACCTATTTGAAACGGATCGACGACCGGTTCAAGAGCATCGTGCAGAACTTCTACGAATCGGCCATGCGTCACTTCGCCGCCGGCAACTATAAAGACGCCAAGGACTTCTTCGAAAAAGTCCTGGTGGTGGATCCGGCGAACGCCGAGGCCCGGGAGCAGTTGTCCCGCACCGAGAAATTGATGGGCGACGCCCAAAAAGCGGCCGACGAGCGGGCGCGCCTTGAGACGATCCGGCCCGTCTATCACGCGGCCCTCTCCGCGTTCGAGAAGAAGGAATACGATGAGGCCTTGAAGAGGTTTGAAGAAGTGCTCTCCATGGACACGGAAAACAACGAGGCCCGGCGCTACCGCCTGCTCTGCAAAGACCTCCTGGCCAAACAAGCCTATGAGGATGGGAACGACGCCGCGCAGAACGGCGAATGGAGCCGCGCCAGCGATTCTTACAAACGAGCTCTCCGCTACAAGCCGGATTTCTCCGACGCACAGGCCGCCATGGAGAAGGTCCGCTCCCACTTGGGCGAACAGCAGAAGACAGAGTCCCAGAAAATGTATAAGCTGGGCCTTGAGGCCTTCCTCTCCGGCGATCAGGCCAAGGCCATGGAGCTCTGGCAAAAAGCCGTGGATATGGACCCCGAAAACCTCGAAGCGAAGCGCGGGCTTGAACGCATCACCTCCAAGAGAGGAAACGGTAACGGCAACGGCCAATAGCGCCCCTCTTGTTGCCAAGCGAATCCGACAGGCTTCTTGTTTTTGGAGCGATCCCATGCAACCGATCCATTTAACACACCTGCTGTTTTCCGTCTTAATCATCCTGACGTCCGTTCCCATCCTACGTGCGGCCGCGCCCGGTGAAATCAATTATCAAGGGAAACTGGCCGATTCAAACGGAAATCCGATCACCAATCCAAGCTTTCCAATCACGTTTCGCATCTTTCATTCCGAAGGCAATTTGCTTTACAGCGAAAACCACAACGCAAACGTCTCGAAGGGCGTGTTTTCTCTCCTCGTCGGGACCGGGAACAGCCGGACCTACTCCAACGAAGCGAGCCTTTGCTCAAACCTGGCCTGCGTGATGGGGGTGAACGCGGACCTGGATTTGGAAGTGCAAGCCAACGGGGTGACTTTGACTCCGCGCCAAAAGCTGGTGGCCTCGCCCTTCGCCATGGCCGTGGCGGAGAACAGCGTGGGGAGCGGGGAGATCAAAGACGGGACCGTGGGCGCCGCCGAAATCG
>JACQPF010000255.1 GCA_016207625.1 Elusimicrobiota bacterium
CGTCCACCACCAGGGCGTCCAGTTCCGACGGAGTCCAAGACGCTTTCTTGAAAAGTTCGTCCATGACGGGCATTAAACGGTTGTCGTGGGTTTCCCCTTTTTCATCCATCTTGATGGCCTTCACCCGAAAATCTTCCCAAAGGCAAACGCCCAGCCGATTCCCTGTTGTCTCCAGCGCCAAAAGTTTCATGCTTTTATAGTCTCCAAGAGTTATTTCTTAGGCTTCCCCAAGACCTGCTTCAGCTTCTGAATCAACTGCTCCGAACGTTCTCCATAGGCGTAAAAACCAAGCAGGCGCCGGTTCTCCCCTTGGTGCGTGATGTGCACCGGTAAGCAATGGCGCGGCCAGAGCCCTTGAGCTTTCTCGGCCCATTCCACCACCGTGACGCCGTCTTTGGAGAGGAGCTCTTCCCATTCCAGCGAAGGGACGTCCTTGGGGCTCAGACGGTACAGGTCCACATGCTTCAAGAGAAGCTTCCCCGCTCCCGGTTTCGGCTTATAGACCTGAACGAGGTTGAACGTCGGGCTGCGCGGAACCTCCCGGCAATGAAGGGCCTCGCCCATCCCCTGCACGAACGACGTCTTGCCGGCGCTTAAGTCCCCGACGAGGGCCACCCAATCGCCCGGCACGAGCTGGCGGCCCAGGGCCAAGGCCACTTCCTGAGTCTGGTCCTCGGAGTTCGTCTCCCGCACGAAGGCGGGAGCGCTCTTGAAGAGGTCAAGAAAAATGTTCGAAGCCAACAGGGATTCTCCGTTCTTTTTCGTCGTCCAAAACTTTGACGCCTTCTCCCGAAGGGACGATCCTGCCCACCGCTTTGGCCAGCCCCCGGGATTCCAAGACCCGTGCCCACGCGGGCCGCGCGGTCATGATGAGCTCATAATCTTCCCCACCGGTCAAAGCGTAATCGATGGGATCCTTGCCTGCGTCTTTCGCCCAATGTTTCAGCGCCGGGGAAACCGGCAGTGATTCCGCTTGTATGCGCGCCCCCACATTGGAGGCCGC
The DNA here is from genome assembly GCA_016207625.1 of Elusimicrobiota bacterium. Taxonomy (GTDB): domain Bacteria; phylum Elusimicrobiota; class Elusimicrobia; order FEN-1173; family FEN-1173; genus JACQPF01. The sequence goes on from JACQPF010000255.1 coordinate 1,004, forward strand.
GCAGAGGATCCGGACCGATCGCCACAACCCGTCCGAAGAATCGATCAGGCTCGTGAGGGCTCCGGGCCGGGCGATGCGTTTTGCCAAATCCAACCGAGGCTCCGGCCGCAGCAATCGACGCTCCAGAAAAGCCGCCGCTTTGGGCGGTTCGGCCGTCACTTGGCCCGTCAAAATAGCCAACCCGGCGGCCGCATCCCCAAGGGTCCCCGTCACCATCAAAATGTCCCCAAAACGGGCCCCGCTCCTTAAAATAACCCTGTTTCTGCGCCGAATTTGACCGATGGCAGTGACGGATACGACAATCCGGTCTGACCGGACCGTGTCCCCCCCCACTATGTCAAATTTATGATATTTTGCTAGTTTTTCAAACCCCTTATATAGCCTATCCACATAATTCACAGGGATTTTAGGGGTTATCCCCAAAGAAACCACTCCAAAACGGGGAATAACGTCCCCCATGGCGGCCAAATCCGATAAATTGACGGCCAACGCTTTATGCCCTAAATCTTCCCCGGAGGTCCATCGGGAATCGAAATGAACCCCCTCAACCAGCATATCCGTGGTGATGGCCCATTGGGGGCCCCGAGGCCCCAGGCTGACGACCGCCGCATCGTCCCCCGGCTTGACGTTGACCCGGCCCGACAACCCCTTCGAGAGCCTGGGGAGGAACCGGGCCAACAACCCCCATTCCCCCACATCCGAAATCCTAGAGCGCCGTGGCCGGGCCACTCGTCTTGTTTGCCATCGCTTTTGACTCGCCCGCCGGCTTCCTGTCCGGGGATTTCGTCATCGATGTTATCCCCGCGATTATGGCGACAACGCCTCCGAAAAAGAAACTTAAGGGCAAAAGGCCCCGTAACAGGGCCAGGAGGTCATGCCTCCAAATCAGCATGCCCCAGAGACTGAAAAAACAGACCGCAAATCCGACCACCGCACTTAACATGAAACTATACCTCCTAGGCTTAGGGTTCGTTAAAAAATAACTGTCTCAATTTGGCCGGAGGCTTTTGACCCATGGCTGCGTTGCTCATCGTTCACATACAGACGAGTATGCTCACTCTTCACGCCTGGCCCTGGGTCAAAATCCCCTCGGCCAAATCGGACACTTATTTCTTAACGAACCCTTTCTTTCGCTAAAGCGCAAAAGAACTTCACTCCCAACAGCATCGATTCCTCATGCAAAACGAATTCCGGATGGTGCCAGGGCCGGCGGGTCTTCTTGTCCGCGCCCGTTCCCAGGTAAACGAAACAGCCGGGCGCTCGGCCCAGATACTCCGGGAAATCCTCGCCGCCCATGGAAGGCCGATCCAACGAGATCACGTTGCGAGCCCCCGCCACTTTCACGGCCACTCTCCTGGCCAGCTCGGACATCTGCGGATGGTTGATCAACGGTTTCCCCAAGACCTCGTATTGGATGTCGCATCGTCCGCCGAAAGACTTCACCAAGGCGGACACCGTTCCTTTGATGAGGACGGGCATCTTCACATGCCATTCCCGGGACAGGGTTCTGACGGTGCCGGTGAGCGTCACGCTCTCGGCCAAAATGTTGAACCGGTTCCCGCCCTGGATGGTCCCCACCGTCACGACCACGGGCTCGACGGGGTCCACTTGCCGCGACACGATGGCCTGGAGCGCTTGGATCACTTGGGCCGCCATGACGATGGCATCCTTCCCCTCATGCGGGTAGGCGCCGTGGCCTCCCTCTCCCCGGATGGTGATGGTAAAACGATCCACCGCCGCCATCAATGGCCCCGGCTTGATCCCCAACGTGCCCGCCGGAAGCCTGGGGTTCACATGGATCCCGAACACCGCGTCCACCCGCGGGGATTCCATGACGCCCAGGTTCACAAGTCTTCGAGCGCCTCCGGACCCTTCTTCATCCGGTTGAAAAATAAATTTAACCACGCCGGGCAGCTCTTTTGTTTCCTTGGCCAGCCGCAAAGCCGCCGTGAGGAGCATGGCGGTATGGGCGTCATGGCCGCAGGCGTGCATCACTCCCGGACGCCTCGAA
>JACQPF010000260.1 GCA_016207625.1 Elusimicrobiota bacterium
CAACCAGATTCTCGGCAACACCTTCTAAGGAGGAGGAACTTTCCTATGTCCATTCTTGAGTCCCAACTATCACAGCAGGTCATCGCCAACCTGGCGGCCGATATCTTGGCGCCGGAACCGCCGGTCCTCGGCCTCATCCAGGCCACGCAGTTCGTGGACGGGTTCACGCCCAAGGGCAAGTCCCGCATCACGCTCAACTGGACCGCGCCGGTCAAAAACGAGTTCATCGGCGGGGAGCTGTTCAAGAACCCGGACAACACGCCGGACTTCGCGGACGGCGCGGCGGGCGCAACGCACGAGGCCCAATTCGATCCCATTGGGGCAGGCTCCTACACGGTTTATGAGAGGACCGGGACCTCCGGCTCCTCGACCAGCCTCTCCGCCAGCGCGGCCCATGGCCAGCGCGTCATCAACGTGGCGACGCCGGTTCCCGGCGACATCGTGGCCGACGCCTTCATCGTCATTGAGGACGGCGTCACGGGCAAAGAAGAATACGTCCAAGTGAAGTCCGTCAATACCGGCACGGGCGAGATCGTCCTGAAAGACGGACTCTTCTTCACCCACGCCTCCGGCGCGGTCGTGAAGCAGGTGACCCTGGCCCAGAAGGCGGAGACGACCCACTACACCATCGATCTGCCCACGGGCATCATCACCGAAGTCGCGGGCGGCTTCACAGCCGGCAACAAGGTGTTGATCCGCTACCAGACCACGCTGCAAGACCTGGATCACTACGAGCTTTACCGGGTGCCTGGGAACGCGCCGGTCTCCGTCCCCACCAAGGCCAACGTGCTGGCGGCTTCCGGCGTGGCCACGGTGAACGCGGTCATCTCGTCGGCGGCCACGTCCTTCCAAGACCAGACCCCGGCCGACGCGGACAACGGCAAGGACTTCAGCTACTACTTCTTCGCCGTGGACAGCCAGGGCAACGCCTCCAACCTCTCCACCGAGATCATGACGCAGAACCTCCACCTCGTCTTCGTGGAAATGGTCGGCACCGTGCCCCAGGCCCTGGCCACGGAGATCAGCACCAACAAGGTGGTGGTCTCCTGGGACGCGGTCGCGGATCCCAACGCCAACGGCTACAACATCTTCCGTTCCAGCGGCGCGACCTTCAACCCGGCCACGGCCTTGAAGGTGAACTCCACCCTCATTCCGAAAGGCACGGGCCGCGTCAGTTTCGACGACAGCGCCGGCAACGTTTCCAACCGCCGCCCGGCGGTGGAGGTGCCCTTTCCCCAGGACGGACAGACCTACTCCTACAAGCTGGAAACCGAAGACACCGTGACCTTCTGGACCGATGGGACCTCCAACGTCCCGGCGGCGGACGCCACAGCCTCCAAGACGGCCGGGACAGGCGACGGCACGGGCGGCCGGTGATGGGCCATGACCCAGGACCTGGCGGTCCTCCATGTCCAGACCGGCGGAGCCCCCAGGGCCTTCGTCTTCACTGACGCCCACCCCCGCCCCCTGACGCCCGCCGAGGCCAAGCGGACCCGCTACGTCCAAAACCTCCGGGAAAATTACCGGAGGTTCCAGGAAGCTCTCGCTGACGTGGAACGGTTCGCGGTGGTCTGTGAATTGTCCCAGGAGCGGATCAACGCCATTCGCAAGGCCAAAGATGAAGCCCTGGCGGAACTGGCCCGGAAGTTTGAGGCGAAGCTTAAAGCCTACGACGCCCGCATCGGTGGCTTTTTATGAGCGCTCTTTCCTCCCTGCTGTCACTCCCCATCTCAGCGGAGTTGGTTGTCCTTTACACCAACCCCTTCCTGGTCTCTGAAACAACGGGCGGAGAGGTTCTCCCCGAAGAGGTCCAGCCGGAGTGGATTGACTGGGCCATGGAGGAGATCGAGAAACGGAGCGGCATGTGTTTCCGGCCCCTGCCTTTCACGGACGTTTTGGACGGAACAGGAAGCGATGACCTCTTCACGAGTTGTTTCCCGGTCCTGGAAATCACACGCGTGGAGGAGGACGGCGTGGAGATCCCGCCCTCGGCCTACGTGGTCAACAAGCGCACGGGAAAGGTCACGCTCCGGAGCGGACGTTTTTCCGAGGGGCTCCAAAACGTCCATTTGAGCGGGACCTACGGCAAGCTCCAGGTCCCCGCCTTGGTGCAGAAAATCGCCACGCTCCTGGTGGCGAAGACCGCCCTGGCCGCCAAAAACGGCGCCTTGGTGGACAACGAGAGCCTGGGGGATTTCTCCCAGACGCGGAGCTTCAAAAAGTTGAACGACCAGTTGGACGAAGCCTTTGAGGCGCTCGGGCGGCGCTTTCCGCTGGACTTTGTGTGACGTCAATTCATGGCCCGCGGCATTCCTGACCGCCTGCTCCTGGACCGCATCACGCTCCGAAGGCCGGTCCAGAGCCTGCTCCCCGGCAGCCGACGGCCGGTGTTTCGGTATGAGGTCGTGGCTGTCCAAGTTCCGGCCCGGTTCGTCGCCACCAACACCGCGCTGAACCGGGGGGTCTTGGGCCAGAAGGCCAAGAAGATTTTCCGGCTTTTCTTGAACCCCCGGGAGTTGCTGGAAAACTGGGAAGTGGTCAACGAGGCCACGGGCGAGGTCTTCGTCGTGACGGAGGCCAAGGCGCCGGCCGCCCACCATATTGAGGCGATCCTCCAGGAGAAAGCGACATGATCGTGATGCGGGTCAAAGGCGGCGAACAAACGGTAAAGCTGTTGAACCGTCTTCCGGAGAGACTGCGGAACGCCGTGCTCCGGGCCCTGCGAGAGGCCGGGATCGTGGTCCAGGCGCTGGCCAGGGAGAAGGCGCCCGTCTACCGGGGCTTGCTTCGCCAATCGATCGGCCTGCGGTTTCGGGAGGAAAGCCTGAACCGCGTCGTGGGGGAAGTGGGCTCGGATTTGCCCTATGCCGGCGTGATGGAGTCCGGCTCCTCGCGCACCTGGACCCCGCCCTCCACCGGGCTCAAGCAGTGGGCGCGGTTGAAATTGGGGGATGAGCGGTTGGGGTGGGCCATCGTCAAAAAATTCCGGGACCGGGGATTCCCGTTTGAGGACGCCCAATCCTACTTGACGCCGGCCATCAAGGAGGCCTTGCCCAGGATGAAATTGATTTTTGAGGAACGGATGAAGGAAGTGATCCAGCAGGAGGGGGGAACCATCTGATGGGCGCGCCAAGGCTCCACGAGACCTTGATCGCCGAGAAGATCGTTGAATTGATCGACCAGGCCCTGGCCGGGCCCATGAATCTGAAGGTCGTCGCCATCGGCGCCCTGGAGCTGTACCCGGCGTTGGAAACGCTCTCGGACAACGTCCCGGCCGTGTTCGTCAAGCCCGCGCCTTCCACCCAGTTGGAGCGGATCACCACGGGCCAGACCTACCGGGTCCTGTACAACTTCCGGATCGTTTTCGTCAAAGCGTTCGGCCCCAACGAGGAGATCGTCCGGTCCAAGACCGTGGATACCCAAAAGATCGCTGAGCTTCTGATCGACCACGTGGACCTGGCGGGCTTGGATCTCCCGAACGGGCAAGTGCTTTTCTCAACTCTCAAGACGATTGAATGGGAGCCGCCCGAGGACAACCTGGTGGCTGCGCTGAACGCCGACATGGTGGCCAGCGCCCTGGTGTTTACCGTCGAGACCACAAGCCGAAAATAGGAGGAAAAATGCCGTTCGCCGCATATCAGAAGAAGTTCGGATTCAAAAAGGAAGTGACGCGGGGCGTGTCGGAAGCCGCGCCCGCCAAGTTCCTGGCCGTGGGGCCGGAAAGCGAGATGGCCTACAAGGCCGCCACCATTCCCGACGACAAGATCCGGGGCGTCAAGGGCCGCTTCGCCGCCTCCCCCGGTGTCCTGGACGGCAGCGGGAACCTGAACCCCGTCGACTTGGAGGCCTCCACCATCGGGGACCTCCTTCTGGGATGTTTGGGGAGCGTGGCCACTTCCCAGCCGGACGCGACGAATTCCCCCACCGTGTTCCGGCACATCTTCTCGGCCTTGAACCAGACCAAACTCCCCAGTTTCACCTTCTTTGAAGACCGGGGGATCTCGGTCAAGCGGTATCCCTTGACCACCCTCAAGAAGCTCGCTTTCACGGGGGCGGTGAACGGCAAGGCCCAGCTTTCCGCTGAGGTGGTCTTCAAGACCGAAGAGCCGGCTTCCGCCTTCACGGCCGTGTACGGGTCGCCCAAGCCCTTCATGTTCTTCCAGACGGACATCAAGGTGGACGGCGTGTCGGACGCCAACATCAAAAGCTGGAACCTTTCCATCGACAACGGCGCCCAGGCCCAAAGGACCCTAAACCTCTCCCGCGACGCCAAGGACATCCTGGCCGTCAAGCCGCTCACGATTGAAGGCGGCTTTGAAATCTACTTCGAGACCGAGGCCCAGCGCCAGAAGTTCCTGGACGTGGGCGTGGCCGCGCTGGACCTCATCCTCACCGGCGGGATCATCGAGGACACCTTCAAAAACGAGCTCAAGCTCTCGCTCCCGGAGATCAACTACACCGAATACCCCTACGGCTTGATCGAGGACCTCTTGGGCGCGGCGGTCAAATTCCAAGCCAACATCAGTCCGAGCACGGGCTACAACATCCAGGCGACGCTGACCAACGCGGTCGCCGTCTATTGAGGTGAACGCCATGCAAATCGTCTCCGCTAAAGAACTCACGGAAAAGCTCAAGAAAGAAAAGGTCGTGGAGGTGGGCGGTCTGGCCTTCCGCATCCAGAAGGTTCCGCTCCTCTTGCTCACGGAGGACTCCCAGGAGGACCTGTGGGCCCTGGCCCGCCAAGGCACGGAGGTCCTGGCCGACCGGATCAAGGCCCTGGCCACCAGCCCCAATCTCTCGACCTTGCGCCGCGTCCTTTTGGCCGGCGTGCTGGATCCCCGGTTTTCCCCGGTCGAGGGCGAGAACACCGTGCCCATCGACTTCATCTTGGCCGACTACGTAATTTCCACCGGATTATTCATCGAGATTCTCCAGTTCTCCCTTCAAGGATAAAGCGTGGCCGAGTTCCAGGTATTCTTCGAGGCCGTTGACAACTTCACCCCGACCGCCGAGGGCGTTTCCCGCCAGATGGCAGAATCGGTGGGAAAGTTCAACCAATTCGCCAGCCAGCTTGTTGAAGTTGGGGACAAGCTCAACAAAAAGCTCGGCGATATCCCGCCCAAGTCCGAGGAAGCCAAAGGCTCCCTGTC
>JACQPF010000261.1 GCA_016207625.1 Elusimicrobiota bacterium
CACGGCGCTGACGGCCAAACCCCGGAGCGGATCGTCGAACCAGTTCACCATCAACAGCACGAACGTGATCTCCGCCACCGAAAGCATGGCCGGAGCCAGGGAGGGCAGAAAGAAATGGCCCAGGGAGTTGAGAGCGCCCGAGGTCATCGCCGCCAGGCACACGAAAAGCAAAAACGGGAACATCAGGCGCGTGAGTTGGACGGTGGTTTCGAACTTGCCCGGATCGGTCTTGAACCCCCACGCCACGAGATGAGTCAACTGAGGAGCGAACAAGACCCCCACGGCCACGAGAACGAGAAGGACGGCGAACAGCGTCGTGAAAATGGTTTGGAAAAAGACGTTGGCGTCCTCCCGCTCGTTCCGGGAAAGGTGATCCGTGAAGACCGGCACGAAGGCCGACGTGAGAGGGCCTTCGCCCAGGATGCGCCGGAAGAGGTTGGGCAGACGGAACGCCGCGTAAAAGACATCCGTCAACTGCCCGCCGCCGAAAGCGTGAGCCACCAGCGCGTCCCGCGCGTAACCCAGGATTCGTGAGATCAGCGTGGCGCCGGAAACGGAGCCGACGTGGCGGACGAGCTTATGTGAAAGGGTTTTTGAACCGACGGAAAAAGGAGGCGTGACTGAATTTCCTTGACTTTCCATAACGCAATAAGTACCATAAATAAATCATTATGGCAAAATTAAAAACTGGACGACATACATCCGCTCAGAAGGCCGCGCGGCAAGCGCTGAAGCACCGTTGGGCCAACTTAGCGGCAAAAGAGGAAGCCAAAAGCTTGGCAAAATCGCTCCTCATCGCCCTGGCGAACAAAGACGCCGCCAAGGCGAAAGAGCTTCTGCCGAAAACTGTTTCCGTCTGGTCCCGCATCGGGCGGCGCAACGTGGTGCACCACACCATGGCGTCGCGGAAAATCGCGCGGCTGTCGCGCGCGGTCAACCGATTGCTGGCCACCCCGCAGTAGCCCGGACTCTTCACCCTCTTTACCCAAACATCCTCGCCCCGAACGCTTCACCGGGGCGGGGAGTTTTTATTTATTGTTTTTGAGTCAAACGGTTGACGAGAATAGTGAGGCCGATTTCGGGGTTCATTCGGCCTCGTTTTAGGTCCCATTCGGCTTGAAGCAAGTTTTCCATGATTCTGAGCAGGTCATCCCACGAATGTTCTGAAACGGCCTCTAAGAAGTCCTCCTGAGGCTGCCGGGTGCGGATCCAAACCCGGTCCCATAACTCCATCCGGCCCACTTTCTTTTCCGCCAAGAGCGATTTCCCCAAAAACAATTTGCGGTAGGCGCGGACCATCTGGGAGAGGAGGGATTCCGGCGGCTGTCCTTGGGCGCGGAGGACGTCCATCAGAGCGAGGGCTTTGGCCCGGTCCCGTCGCCAGAGCGCCCGGTCCCATTCCATGAACTGAAGGGTCTTCGTGTCCGGCCGCATGGCGCCGACATCCGAAGCTTCGATCGTCTTGCGGTCCTTCACATAAAGGGCGAGCTTCTCCACTTCCTGGGACAGGTCCTGCAAGTTGGGGCCGATGGAATCCAACAGGGCGCGCGCCGTGTCGGTTGAGAGAGATTTTCCGTGGGTCTGCGCCCTTTCGATGATCCAGCGCGGCAGTTGGTCTTCGAAAGGCACCCAGAAGGTGAGCACCACCCCGGCCGCCTTGACGGACTGCACCAGGACGCTTCGGGAGTCCGCCTTCTCATCCCAAAGGAGGACGAGGCAATTCCCCCCCGCCAGAGAAGCCATACCGTCGGCCAAGCGGTTTGTCTCGGCGGTGGTGAGCTCTTGGGCGCGGCGCACGAGCACCAACCGCTTCCCGCCCAAAAGGGCCATGGTTTGTGCGGCGTTCAAGATGTCTCCGGCGGAGGACGTATCTCCGTCGAAACGATCCACGTTCAGCCCAGAAGTGTCACCCGGCAGGAAATGGTTCTCGAGGATTTTAACGGCTTCTTCTTTTTGGAAGGCGTCGGGACCGGCGAACAGGTAGACGGGATGGAAAACCCCCTTGGCCCACTGGGCCTTGAGGGAGGCGAGATTTTCGGTGTTCCCCTTCCCGAAGGAAGCCATCTTTCAATACGGCGGCGGAGGGGCCACGCGTTCCACCGGCTTCTTGGGTTCGGCGGAGGCGGGTTCCGCGTTTTTCGGCAAAGGCTTTTTCGGGGTTTTCCTTTCGCTCGCGCCCGAGACGGAGCCGAACCCATCGATGGTGCGTTTCACGATGTCCCGGGAGAAGAGGTCCCAAAGGACTTCGCGGGCCTCGTCCTCGGTGATGCCGCCGGGTTTCGTTTCAACGAAATACCGGTACACCTGCTCCATGCGGGGCTCTTCCCAAAGCACGGTGTTGTTGCTCTGATCGACGAACCTCAGGTTCAAGATGACCCAGAGCTTGAACTCCTCGGCGATGTGACTGGAATCGTAAGAGATGGGTTCCTTGATGTAGTTGGCGATTTCCGCCACCACCACCCCGTGGGCCTCGGATTCGTTGTTGATGAAAGGAAGCCTTCCGTCCCGCAAGAACTCCTCCGTCACGCGCAGCCGGAGCTTATCTTCAAGACCCACGATCTGCGTTCGGTTGGCGATGGGCCGCACGGCGATGCTTTGGATATGCCCCGGCAAAACAATGGGAGCGGGCGTATACATGTCCCCGCCGCATCCTCCAATGAGGATCGGTAGAGCCAAGAGAAGGACCCCCGCTGAAAATCTTTTTTGATAGAACCGCTTCGCATCAGTCATGATTCGCCTCGCAAGTTTGATTCATAGAATTTTGTTCCGTGTGACGAAACTCACCATTTTCCCCGGGATGAGGATTTCTTTGACGACGTCCTGGCCTTTCAGGAACTCCCGGACCTTCGGCAGCGACTTCGCGGCGGATATTACCTCGTCCTTCCCGGCGTCCACCGCGATGCTGAGCCGGTCCCTGAGCTTGCCGTTGACTTGAACGGGATATTCCATGACTTCCTCTCTCAATAAGGAAGGGTCCGCCTTCGGCCAGGGCTGTTTGAATATGGAGTGCGAATGGCCTGTCCTTTCCCAGATCTCCTCGGCCAGGTGCGGGGCGAAAGGCGAGATCAGGAGGGCCAGGGTCTCGAGGTCGGCTTGAGGGAAAGCTGAGGACGTGAGGGCTTTCGCGTATTCCATCAGCGCCGCGATGGCTGTGTTGAACTTGAAATTCTCCACGCGCTCGGTTACGGCTTGTATCGTTTGGTGACGGAGCTTGAGGTTCGCGTCTTCCGGCGCGCCCCGCTGGACCATGTCCTGGAGCCTCCACACGCGCTGGAGGAAACGCGAAACCCCTTCGATGGTCCTCATGTCCCAGGGTTTCGGCTGCTCGAAATCCCCCATGAACATTTCATATAAGCGCATGGTGTCCGCCCCGTAGCGTTCGATGATTTCGTCCGGGCTCACCACGTTCTTTTTTGATTTGGACATCTTCTCCACTTGTTCTTTGAGGGCTTCCCCGGTGGCCTTCAACGCCGGCGCCTGGCCCGTGAAATCGATCTCGTCATAAGAATGGTACGCGCCCAGAGCGTCTTGATAGCTGTAGGAAAGCACCATCCCCTGGTGGCGGAGCTTTTGAAAAGGC
>JACQPF010000262.1 GCA_016207625.1 Elusimicrobiota bacterium
ACGACTCAGAGGCCGAAGGGACCTTGGCGCTGCATGATCTGACTTTTGGGCGGGGCCGGAGGATCCCGCAATGGGCGGGTTCATTCAATTTGAAAGGCGGGGAGTTCCACGCTCGCGGCGACGGGAACCGTCTGACGATCGACGCCAAAAGAACTCCAGAAGCTTGGGATCTTACCCATCTTGTTTTTCAACCCGTTCGCGGCACGATCTTTTCGGCGACAAGCCCTTCTGAGCCGAAAAAAGGCATGAACCTAAGTTTCTCTCTTCAAGACTCTCAAACAGCCTTGAACGGTTTCGCCGAAGGAAGGGTCTCCTGGTCATTCCGCGATGGCGGGAATCTGGATTTCTCACTGAACCGCTTTCCGCTTTCCGCATTGGCGGAATTCCTCCCGATCCCCGCTGTCGCAACGAACACGCTGAGCGGGCGTATTTCGTTTTCTCATGTCGGGACGTTGCCCGCGTCACGGCTTCTCGGGAAAGGGCATATGACTTTAAGCGGAGGCGGATCGAAGGTCGTTCACTGGGACGAGGCCGAGCTCGTCTTCCGTGTCGAGGACGGGAACGTGCACGTGGATTCGTTGGATGTCAAACAGCCCTCCGGCTCATGGCGTGTCCAAGGAACGCTGCCTTTGGCGGTCCGAGCCCAACCCATCGTTTGGTTCTCTCAATTCAAGCATTTCAAAGTTTCGTCCGTCATTCTTGACGGCGAAGCGCAAGGCGAGACGTCGGCGGGAAAGAATGCGATCTCCTGGGCGGGACAATTCCAATCGCCCAGTTTTTGGGTAAACGGATATGGATTGGGGGCCTTGCAGGGCCGCTGGCAATACGATGGGCAAGAATGGAGCTTCACGGACCTGCGGTCCGGTGAAGACGTGCGCGGGTCCGTTCGGTTTCGCCACAAAGAGCGGACGGTCCAAGGGGAACTCCGTTTGGAAGACGCGCCGCTTTCGGAATGGGCGCCCCGCCTGGGGATGTCGCACACTCCTTTTGAAACCGGCCGCGTGGATGCCTCGGTCACGCTGGACGGCGCCTGGAGCGCGCCTCGCGCCGCGTTCAACGCCCGGTGGATGGGCGCGGAATGGAAGACCATTCCCTTCGACGCCGTTGTTGACGGCGAATGGACGGCCGATCGCCTCAACATCAAAACGGTCCGCGTCACGCCGGAAAGCGGGGGGGCGGCGGAAGGCGAGGGGCAGATCGCCCTTCCCGTGGCTTTGAGCACGTCCGCCGTCGCGTTCGATTTTCGGATTAAAGACGTTCCTCTTTCAGCCCTTTTTGATGCGGCCGGAGTCTCGAGGGATTCCGTCTCGGGGACCATCGAAGGCGCCCTGCGCTGCGCCGGGCCCCGGAACGACTTGCGTCTCTCGGGAACGCTCTCCGGCGGGCGCTCCCGGCTGTGGAAAAACGACGTGGAGGAATGGAAGGGGAAATTCGAGTTTCAGAACGACAGGATCCAGATCGGCGATTTTTCCATCAAAACGCCGGAAGGCCGGTGGCGCATCAAGGAGGGAAGCCAAATCTTCCTCTCCGGCCAAGAGGGCGGCCATTTTCAGCTCATCGGCGAGATGCGCAACATCCATCTGGGACCCTTGAATTTCTTTGGCGGGCTGGAGGTCCTGGGTCAATGGAAAAGATCTCCCGCTCCCTATTTGGAGTGCCATCTCAGGGCCCAATCCCTCTATGTGAACCAGCATTACTTCGATCGAGATCTGGCCCGGGTGATCTGGACGGGACGGAAATTGGAGTTCGCGCAAGTCCCGGGAGGGTTTCAAAAGCTCTCCGGCTCCGTGGACTTGGCCCGCTGGCCTCAAGTGTATTTGGACAACCTGACCGTTTGGGAGAACTCCAAGCGCCGCTTATGGATTCAAGGGGCCGTGGGGCCGGAGGAATGGAACTTCCTCATGGAAGGATGGGACTTGGAGGCCAACACCCTGTTGAGCCTCGCGGACATGGATTGGCCCCTGAGCGGTTTCTTGAACTTAAGCGTCTCCGGGCGCGGCTCTCCCGCCAAGCCCTTCCTTGAAGGAGCCATTTCCGGCCGGAACGGATACCTGGGGCCTGTTCCCTATGACCGGCTGGAAAGCGCCGTTTCCTGGAAAGGGAAGGTGTTCGAGATCAGCGATTTGGAGATCTTTCGGAAGAACGGCTATTTGTTGAAGGGCAACGGCAGTTTCCCCGTGGCGGCCGGCGAGGAAACCTCGGACGATTATACGTTTTCTCTTCGTTTGTCCAACGGAGATCTCCGGGTCCTCAAGGACGCTTGGTCCAATTGCCGGTCCGCCAAGGGGTCCTTTCGCGGAGACCTGCAGATCCGGCCCGGGAAGGAAGGCCCCCAGACCAGCGGTCACTTGGTTGTCGAGAACGGCGTGATCCACGCCGACCGTTACTTCCGGGAAATGTCGGACGTGAATGCCCGCCTGACATTGAAAAACAGCCGCGTCATATTTGACAGCTTCTCCGGACGCGTGGGCGGGGGGCGGTGGGTGGTCAAGGGCGATGTGGGCGTGAGAGGCGTGTCGATCACGGATTACAACCTGACCCTGGATTCCGTTGGACGGCACGGGCTCGATATCGAAGCCCCGCAATTGGCCGTCCCGCCGGGCCCGCTCCTGAAGCGGTTTTCACTCCTTCGGGAGTCCCTGGAGGGCGTCTCGCAGGGGTCGCCGCTGGTTCACATGTCGGTCACGGGGCCCCATGGCCAACACCGGATCGCGGGAACGCTCCTTTTGGAAAAAACCCAATTCACCTACCCCCCGTCGAAAAAGAAGGCGTTCGGAGCCCGCCGAGGCACTTGGTTTTCGGAGTTCCGGCGCGAGGCGACTTGGGACCTCCTTTTTAAGACCGGCGGCAACACGTGGTATCGAAATGAATTCGTCAACGTGCAAGTCGCCGGAGACCTGCGCATCCAGGGACGGCTGGGATCCATGCGCGTCGACGGACGCGTGGACGCCAAACAAGGGTTCATCACTTACTTGGGGCAAACCTTCCGGGTCCGGCGGGGCGCTCTGGAAGTCGTGACGGAAAAGCCGATCAATGAAGGGGATAAATCGATCATCCCCTACTTGTCCGGGGAAGCGGAAAAGCCGACCACCAGCGTGGACCCGAACGGCCTCTCCTTGCCGGACACCGTGACGATGATCATCGATCGGGCGCCCATCGGGGAAATCCAGCCGCGCTTCTATTCGCGCAACAGCCCCGGGATGAGCTCTGAAAGGGCCGCGCAGAAGGCGCTGGGTTTCACGCTTGAGACGCAGCAATTCACCCCCGAAGAACGCGACCAGCTCTTGCGGGCCGGCCTCGTCCAGTTGCTGGGCTCGACCGCGGGACCGCTGGCCAACAGTATTGCGCATCGCTTCGGAATTGCTATGCTATATCCCATATACGAACCCGAAGAGACGGCCCTCACCGGATCGGAAGGCCCCGTGCCCGCCAATCCGGCCGCGCCGCGCAGTGATCTTGCGCACTTTTTGCAAGGGACAGGCGCGAAAGCGGGCTTCCAGTTGAGCGACCGTATCTTCGGGTTCTATAAGTTCAAGGTGGACCAGACGCAGAACCAGTTTTATTTCCGTGATGAAGTCGAGTTCATTTACCGCATTCACGGAAGCCTGCACATCCGCGCCAGCACGGAGCTGGACACGGAAAAGCTGCTCGGCCAGCCGCCCAACCGCCAAGCGGTGATGGAGCATCAATGGCGGTTCGGCCTGCCTAAAAAACGCGCTGCTTCCGCGCCATCCTCAGAGACGGAGTTGTAAGATTCCTATGGTTCATAAATTTAAATTCATTATCGGTTCGTTTTGCCTGATGTTTTTCTTTTCCACGGTCGCGAGAGCTCAGACGACGGAAGCGCGTCAACTGGTGGGAGACATCGCCGTCGAAGGGAACCGCACCCTCAAGAAGAAAACCGTCCTCTCCAAGGTCAAGGTGCGCAAGGGGGACATCGTGGTGGACCCGGCTTTCCGGGCCGACGTGGACAGGCTTCTCGAGACGGGGCAATACGAAGATGTGGAAGTGTCTTTGGAGGAGATGCCCGAGCTCCTGGACGCTCAAGGTCGCCCCCAGGTGAGGGTCACGTTCCATGTGGAAGAGCGTCCCGTCATCAAACGGATAGATTTCAAAGGCAACCTCAAGCTCGCGGACCGCAAATTCCGGGACGAAATCTCTTCCAAGCCCCAAGAGCCCTTTGACCGTTTTAAAGCCGCCCAAGACGTGGAAAAAATCCTAAGCATCTACCGTGACGAAGGGTATGCCGACGCCAAAGCGGAGTTCTACACCTCTTCCCAGCCCAAAGTGAACAAGGTCATCCTCACGTTCTTCATGACGGAGGGAAGCCGGGTTTTGGTCAAATCGGTGGACGTCATGGGGAACGAAACCTTTTCCGACAAGAAAATCCGCCGCCTCATGAAAAAGACCCGCCGCGGGAAAGTCTTCAAGGAAGAGAGCCTCCGCGCGGACCTGGAAGAAGTCCAGAAATACTATCAGAACCGAGGGTATGCCGAAGCTCAGGTCAGCCCGCCGGCCCGCGTATTCAATGAGGACCACACCTCGGTCGCCCTCACGCTGAACATCGATGAGGGGCGGAAATACACCATCGGCAATTTCTCTTTCACCGGGGCCACCCTTTTTAAAGAGAACGACTTGCGGAAGGCGTTGACCATCAAGTCCGGCGCGCTCTACCAGCAAGAGAAGCTCGACGAATCCCAACACAACATCCAGGAGCTGTACGCGGACAAGGGATACCTGAGGGCGGAAATCGTGCCGGAAAACATCACCCAGCCCCTGGATGAGGAACGCGGGCGGGTGGACATTCATTTCAGCATCACGGAGAGCTCCGTGGTGTACGTGGACCGCCTCTATGTGGACGGGAACACCTACACCAAGGACCAGGTCATCCGGCGGGAGATCCTCCTGAAAGAAGGGGACATCTTCTCCGCCGGGAAAGTGCGCCGCTCCGTGGAGAGGATCTACAACCTCGGCTTCCTGGACGACGTCCAGGTGGACGTCCAGCAGCCGCGCTCGCCCGACACGGCCGACATCGTCTTCACGGTGCAGGAAGGCAAGCCGGGGATCCTGTCGGCCGGCGCCGGCTACTCCAGCGTGGACAGTTGGCTGGGCACGGTGCAGGTGCAGCACATCAATTTGTTCGGCTTGGCCCAGCGCGTGAACCTGACTTGGGAGTTCGGTGAACGGAAACAGAACTACGAGATCAGTTGGACGGACCCGTGGTTCATGGGCAAGCGCATGAGCTTCGGCGTGGACATGTTCAACACCGAACGCACGATCCCGGACGCCTACAAAGACCACCGGAAGGGTTTCGGCCTCAGGCTGGGGCCCCGTCTGACGGACACGCTGTCCCTCATCCATGACTACCGTTATGCGAACGTGCGGATTTTCGACGTGGACCCGTCGCGGGACATCCAGCCGTCGCACGACATCATCTCCAGCCTCACCAACGGCTTTATCCACGACAACCGGGACAACGTCTTCGACGCCTCGCGCGGGATGCGCAACAGCGTCTCCGTGGAAGTGGCCGGCGGGCCCTTCGGCGGGAACCAGCATTTCTACAAGCCCCAGGTGTCCAGCGCGATCTATTTCCCGACGTTCTGGAAATTCGTTTTCAGCCTGTCGGCCCGGGGCGGGTTCGTGCACAACTTCCCTCCGTCCAAGGACGTTTTGGCGTCGGAGCGGTTTCGGATGGGCGGCGTGGACACGGTTCGCGGATATGACCTGGACGAAATCGGGCCCCGCGAATACGGACGGGCCATGATGGTCTTCAACGCGGAATACAAATTCCCGATCGTTCAGGAGAGGAACCGCACCATCCTTCAAGGAGCGTTCTTCGCGGACGTGGGGGGAAGCTGGAAGCGCGGCCGGGATGTTGACCTCGGCATCGGAAGCCAGGGAGACCAAATGCGCGCCGGCGTGGGGTTCGGAATCCGGTTCAAAACACCCGTCTTCCCGATCCGTCTGGATTGGGGTTACGGCCTCAACCACAGGCCGGACGAGCAGATCAGCCAATTCTACTTCACTATCGGAAACATCTTTTAATCGGCACCCCTCAACTTTTCGTAGACAGGCTTTTCCGGTTAGTGTAAAATAACCTGCTAACAGTCTGGGAATTAAATTAACCAAATGAATTTTCAATCCATTCCAACCAAAGCTCTTATTCTTCTGTTGGCGGCTGTCCCCTGCGCCTGGTCGCTCGAAATTCCATTGGAACATGGAAGCGGCCGGAACGGCGGGGCGGTGGGCTATGTCGACATGGAGGACGTCTTCCGTGAGTTCCCTGAGACCCAAAAAGCCAAGAGCGAATACTATGTGGAGCTGGCCAAGCGAAAGAAAGAGCTGGCCGATTGGGAAAAGGAACTCGCGGATTTGCGGGAGCAGTTGACGGTCTTGCGAACGACCTTGTCTGAAGCGGACGCGATGCCTCAGGTTTCAACCGCGGCATCACCGGTGCCGCCCGTTGGAATGCCTGTCTTGTCCGGATCAACCGTCACGGCGCCCGCGACTTCGACCGCGACCGCATTCGCCCCGATCGTTCCCAACACCGCCCCGGCCACCAGCGATTTCAGCCGTTCCCCCACGGGTCTCTCCCCCGAGACATTCCCCGCTGGCGCGGTCGGCCCGGGTTTCGGCCCGGGCGCCGCGGACGCTGTCCGTGCGAGCCTCGTGGAACGCGAAAGGATCCTTGTCGAAAAAGAAGCCGCGTTGAACAAGGCCAAACAGGAAGCCGTTCAGGCCTTGCGGAACATGGAGGAGAAACGGTCCATGCAGATTTATGGGAAGCTCTACCACGCCATCACCCAAATCGCCGAAGAAGAAGGCGTGAGCCTGGTGGTGGACAAATCCAGCATCATTTACGGGCAGAGCGCCATCGATTTGACCGAAAGGCTGAGACGGCGCATCCGGGGCCTCCCGGATGTAGAGCCGGAAGACGATTAAGACGAGACAACGTTCAACATGCGCCTGACACTCTCACAAATCGCAGAATTGACCGGAGGAACGCTCCGCGGGGACGGTTCCACCGTGATCCAGGGCGCCGCCGGCTTGGGGGAAGCGACCGAAAAGGACATCTCCTTCCTCGGGAACCCCAAATACGCGGCCCAGCTTCAAACCACCCGCGCGGGCGCGCTCCTCGTCCCGCCCGACACGGACACGTTCGGGCGGCCCGCCGTCGTTCACAAAAATCCTCCTTATGGATGGGCGCGCGTCCTGGAACTCCTTGAGAAGGAGCGCCAACGGCACCCGTCCGGCATCCATCCGACGGCCGTCATCGCGAAAACCGCGGTCTTGGGACGGGACGTCGCCATCGGCGCTTATTCGGTTATCGACGAGAACGCCGTCATCGGGGACGAGACCGTCATATATCCGCATTGCTTCATCGGCGCCGACACGCGGATCGGGAAGAACGGTCTTATTTATCCGCACGTCACATTGAGAGAACGAGTGATCGTGGGAGACCGGTGCGTTTTTCAACCGGGCGTCGTCATCGGCGGAGACGGCTACGGATTTACGCTCCACCAAGGCCGGCATTACAAGATTCCCCAAGTGGGGGGCGTCGAAATCGGCGATGACGTTGAGATTCAAGCCAACACCACCATCGACCGGGCCGCCACCGGAATGACCCGCATCGGACGCGGAACAAAGATCGACAACCTGGTCCAAATCGCTCACAACGTTGAGACGGGCGAGAATTGCCTCATCGTGGCGCTCACCGGCGTCGCGGGCTCCGTGAAACTCGGAAATTACGTCACCCTCGCGGCGCAAGTCGGCGTGGCGGGGCACTTGACGGTGGGAGATGGGGTCATTTGCGGCGGTAAGGGAGGCATCACGCACAACACGAAACCCAACGAGGTGGTCTGGGGCCTGCCCGCCCGCCCCATCAAAGAGGAGCTGAAAATCCAGGCGGCCTTGCAGAGGCTTCCGAAAATTTTAGAGGAATGGAAAAAACTCAAGAAAAAAATGGGTATCGAAATATGACGTTCTTCACATCCGACGAACCGCAACAAACCATCGTCAAGGAAGTCGTTTATAAAGGCGTTGGGCTCCACACCGGAAACATGTGCCGATTGGCGTTCCGCCCCGCGCCCGAAGACACGGGCGTCGTTTTTGTCCGGGCGGATTTGGCGTCCCGGCCCGTGCTCCCGGCCACGTTCCGGATCGTCTCCAGCGTCGTCCGTGGGACGACCTTAAGTCTTGGCGGGGAAAAGGATCACCAGGTGCGGGTGCACACGGTCGAACATGTGCTCTCCGCGTTGTCGGGCCTCGGGATCGACAACCTCGTGGTGGAAGTGAACGCCAACGAGCCTCCCGTGGCGGACGGCAGCGCTCTCCCGTTCATAAAAACGCTTCAATCGGCCGGCCTCCAAAAACAAAACAAGCCCCGGCGGTATTTTCAACCGGAGGCGTGCGAATACAAGGCGGGCGAAGCCTTTTACCGGGTCGAACCCGCCGAAGAGCTTGTCCTCGAAACCACCATCGATTTCAACCATCGGCTCATCGGACGGCAGACCTACGAGTACCATCACAACACGGAAAACTACATTCGAGACGTCGCCCCGGCGCGGACCTTTTGCTTCGATTACGAAGTGGAAGCCCTGAAGAAACAAGGCTTGGCCATGGGGGGATCGTTGGACAACGCCGTGGTGGTCGGGATGGACAGGATCCACAACAAGGAGAAATCCCTCCGTTTCCCGGACGAATTCGCCCGGCACAAGACGCTGGACCTCTTGGGGGACCTGTCCCTGCTGGGCGTGCCCCTGCGGGCGAAAATCACGGCCGCGCGCGTGGGCCACGGGCACAACATCAACCTCGTCAAGCAGCTGGCCGCCCAATGGAGCGCCAACCATTTTCACATCGACTTGGAGGACGACAAAACATGGACGAAATCCTGACTCATAACAACTCGACGCCGAAGACTCTGAACAACGTCGACATCATGGGCATCATCCCCCACCGCTATCCCATTTTAATGGTGGACAAGGCCGTGATCACGGAGCCGGAGAAACGGATCGTCGGCTACAAGTCCGTGTCCGGCAACGAGCCGTTTTTTCAGGGACATTTCCCCGGGAAACCCATCATGCCCGGCGTGCTCATCGTGGAAGCCATGGCCC
>JACQPF010000013.1 GCA_016207625.1 Elusimicrobiota bacterium
CCGCCCGCAAGGACGCCGCCCGCCGAGATAGCAAGACCACGTTTTCTCATAGGGCACGCCCCACGCGAGCCCTCGCCGGATGATCTGCGCCTTGGTGAGGCGCAGCAGCGGGGCCCAAATCCGGATCGGCCGTTTTCCCTCGGTGCCCAAGCGTGTGCCCAGTCGCCCCGCGTTCTGTACCGCCGAGAAATAACGCGGCCGGCAATCCGGATAACCCGAGTAATCCAAAGCGTTGGCCCCAAGGACAATTTTTTCAACGGAGAGGATATCCGCCCAAGAGAGCGCGAACGAGAGGAAAATCGTGTTCCTCGCCGGCACGTACGTCGATGGGATGGCTCCCCGGCCGATGGCGGAAAGGGCGTGGGAAGGAACGGGGACGCGCCGGTCCAGTAAACTGGATCCCCCCCAGGGAAGACGGAACCTGATGACCTGGAACGGGCAACGCATCTGCCGCGCCAGGCTCCTCGCCGAGTCCAGCTCACGGGCGTGACGCTGTCCATAATCGAAAAGGAGGCAGTGACAGCGCCATTTCTTTTCTTTTAAAGCCCAAAAGAGGGCCGTCGCGGAATCCAGACCGCCGGACAAAAGGACGACAGCCTCCGTCACGGCTCAAACCCCTTCCAGATGAATTCGCTCCGCGCGATGAAGCCCCCGGCCGAAGAATTTGTGCCCGAGCTCCGTGAATTTGACGGGGTCGTCGGAGGAAAAGAACTCGCATTCGCCCCGGCGGCCGTACGGGGCGAGGATCCCGTCCTGCTCCAGCCGGCTGCGGACGGCCTTGGCCGTTTCCTCCGCCGAGTCGATCAGTTCCACTTGATTCACCACTTTTTTGAGGACTGATTTCAAGAGGGGATAGTGCGTGCATCCGAGGATGAGGGTGTCGATCCTTTTGGCGAGAAGCGGTTTCAGGTAAAGCCGGGCCACCTGGAGCGTGACGGGGTTGCGGCCCACCCACCCCTCTTCCACCAAGGGTACAAAAAGCGGGCAGGCTTCGCAAAAGACCTTGAGGGATGAGTCCAGCCGGTGGACGGCCTCCTCGTAGGCCCCGCTGCGGATGGTGGCCAGCGTGCCGATGATTCCCACACGGCCCGTCCGCGTGGCGGCCAGGGCCGCGCGGGCGCCCGGCTCGATCACCCCCAGCACCGGAACGGGCAGGAACTTGCGCAAATCCGGCAGGGCCACGGCCGACACCGTGTTGCAGGCCACCACCACGGCTTTGACGTGCCGTTTCTTCAAATAGCGGGCGATCTCAAGGGAGAAGCGGCGCACCGATTCCGGGGACTTCGTCCCGTACGGAACGCGGGCCGTATCGCCGACGTAGATGAAACGCTCCTTCGGTAAAAGCGAGGCCAGCGCGCGCAACACCGTCAGGCCGCCCACGCCCGAATCAAAAACACCGATGGGGGAATGAGAAGAGGACATTAATTCCCCCCCTCCGCCGGTGCGGCTTTCGCGGACCGGGCGGCCACCTTGGCCTGGATTTTCCTCTTTTCATAATCCAGGAGGCCGGCGAAAAGCGAGTCCACCAGCTTGTTCTGGAACCGCCGAGAGCGAAGGATGCCTTCCTCTTCCTTATGCGTGATGAAGCCGCACTCCACAAGCACCGCCGGCATCTTGGCCCCTCTCAGGACGTAAAACGACGCCTGCTTCACCCCGCGGTTGGGGATCGTGAGCCGCCGGCCGGCTTGGTGGCTCACGAGGGCCGCCATCTCCGACGATTCGTTCAACGTTTCCGTGCGGGCCATGGACCAGAACACTTCCTGGAGCGTTTCCATGGCTTTGCCGGTCAAACCCTCCAGTTCCACCACGGCGTTCTCCCGCCGGGCCACGGCGGCCGCCTCGTCGTCCGTCGCCTTTTCAGAAACGAAATAGATCTCAAAGCCGTTGGATTTCCGCGTCAACGAGGCGTTGCAATGGATCGAGATGAAAAGGTCCGCCTCATGTTCGTTCGCGATTTTGGTGCGCTCCCGGAGAGGAATGAACACATCGTCCCGCCGGGTCAGGATGACGCGGAACCGGTCTTCCTTCTCGAGAATGCGGGCGAGCGTGCGCGCGATTTCCAGGTTGACGTCCTTCTCCAAAGCGCCGTGAGGCCCGACGGCGCCCGCGTCCTTGCCGCCATGACCCGGATCGATCACGATCGTTTTGATGGGCGAAAGGCCAAGGATAGATTCGCCGGAGGGGCGGGTTCCCTCGGGCAAAGGGAGTTTGACGGCGGGCGCGGGAAGAGCCAGGGGCGGCGCGACGGGAAGAGGAAGGCCTTCGACGGCCGCCGGCCCCGCCGTTTCCTTCAACAGTGCCCGCACTTCCACGACGAGCTGCCGGGGAGACTCCTCCAGCCGGATTTCGGGTGGGCCCGCGGATTCCGACAATGTGACGATCAACTCGCCGCTCCGGCTCTTGGATTTGAGGTCAATCGCTTCAATGAGGCCGTCCTTCACTTCGATGCGCTCGCTGGAGCGGGGCCGTCCTCCGTAGAAACGGATCGCGATCCGCTTTTGTTGCGCGTTCAGCACGCGGTGATGGACTCGGGGGTTCAGGTCCAGCACGACGCGGCTTTTGTCCGGAAAAGAGAAGAACCGCGGAGAGGACACGCCCGGCTCCGGCTCGACGGAGAGGAGGCGGCCCGCGGCGTCCCAGCGCACGGAGGCGCCCGTCAGTTCCTGGAACTCCCGTGTGGCGACGAGGGACAGGGGCACATAGGCCTGGCCGGTCCACCAGCGCACGGGCGTTTCAAGGAAAACGTCTTTGCTTTGGAGCGTCACCGTCGAAGAATCCAGCGTGAAGACCGCCTGCCGCCCGTGCAGGGAGTAAGTGACCTTGCGAGACACGCGCTGCCAGGACTCCTGCCCGCCGAAAAAGCGCCGGATGTCCCCGAGCGAGAGGCTGGGAACGTTTTCCACCTGAACGAAAACCTCGTTCGGATGGATC
>JACQPF010000265.1 GCA_016207625.1 Elusimicrobiota bacterium
CGGCCGGGGCCGACGGGATCCTCCAAAAGCCTTACAAGGCCGACGAGATGTATGACCGGATCCGCCGGGTCCAAAAATAGCCCTCAGTCATTTTCTGACATAAAAATCAGCCGAATCCGATACGCCTTTCCCCCGGCCTGTGATACACTGGTAACAGGCAAACGTCGGCTCCCATGCTCTCACAACTTCCTGAAATCGCACCTCGCAACGCGCTTCAGCGGCTTCGCCGCTTACCGTTCCGGCCTTTCGCCGGAGCGGTTTCCATTTTCCTCCATCTTTTCCTCGGCGCCGGATCCGCCGCCGCGGACCTCAAGCTCACCGCCCTCCCCTTGGGGGACAAAACCACGTCCCCGAAAAAGCTTTTTAATTTCACGAGTTCCACCCAAAACGTGATCATGGTCCTCCGCGTGGAGAACCCTCAGCCCTCCGCGCAAACCCTTCAAGGCCTGACGCTGACCCTCACCAACGACACCAACGTCGTCTACAACAACGGCCAACACGACAACAACCGGGTGCATCTGGTCTATGACGCCGACGGGGACGGGGACGTCCTCACCCCCGCGGGGAAAACCCGCGCGGACCTGCTTTACCAGGCCGGCATCCTTCCAAGCACCGCGGCCGTGCTCGCCGTCTTCGCCGTGGACCCGGACCTGGTCGTCCCACCCAGTTCGGTCTCCCATGTCTTCATCGTCTATGACGCCAACGACGTCTTGGACGACCATGCCACGCTGGACGCCTACATCGCCTCGCCCTCGGATGTCCCCGCCGACACCGCCGTCGATTTCCAGGGAGCGGCCGCGCTCAACTCCGCCGGGAAAGAAACGGTGGACGTGATCGCCTCGACCTACCAGATCGACCACTCCACCGACGTCCGCGCGGGAGACCCGTTTGACGTCTTCGTCAAAGCGGTGGACGTGGCCGGCAACGTCGACAGAGACGCCAACGCGGTGATCCGCATGGCTTCCGCCACCGTGGACGCCGCCCAGCCCTCTCCGAACGGCTCCGCGCCGTTCCTCCCGGCGGACGTCACTTTCGTGAACGGCGAAACCCGATTCCCGGGAGTGAAATTTTTCGCGGCGGCGGAGAAGTCGCGCGCGGGCGTCACCTACGTCTCGGGGTTCCCGAACCTCACGAGCGCCGGCGTTCGCGACTCCTATGCCGTTCGCGTCTCCCCGGCGGACATCGTCATCGCCATGGATCCCGTCTCCTCCCCGCAGACGGCGGGATCGCCGTTCCCCCTTCACATGACCATCGGCACGGACGCCTACGGCAACCGCGCGGCCGGTCGTATCGTTCTGTTGTCGGGCGCGGAGGGGTTCTCCGCCGCGGCTTCCGACGGCGACGATAAGGCCGCCCCCTTCAGCCCCTCCTATTCTCCCTCTTCGGTGGGCGGCCTGGATTCCGTAAGCTCCGCCACGGTGACCGTCACCCTGTATCGATCGGAACCCGGACGCCGGATCTCCGCCACCCTCTTGGGACCCGACGGGCAAAGCGCCCAAGCCCCGGTCCTTAGCAACCCCTTCGACGTCACCCACGGTCCGGCCGCGCATTTCCATCTGGAATTTCCTACACGGGGCGTGGTGGGCGGCCTATTCACGAGCACGGTCACGGCCCACGACCCCTACAACAACGCGGCCCTCAACTACGCCGGAGCGCTCCGCTACGAAGTCCTGCCGGGGTCCGACAAGGACGTGCTTCCCGCCGACGGGCCGGCCTCGGGATCCGTGACCGTGCGTCCGGTCAGCCTCTTTTCCCCCGGCCTAAACGTCCTGAGCGTGACCGACACCGCCTCGCCCGGCCTCTTGAGCGCTGAAGGCCATATCGTCCTCGACTATGTGGACCAGAGGGAAACCATCGTTTACCCGAGCCCTTTCCGGCCGCTGAAGGACGGGGCCTTGAACATCCGTTTTTTCTCGGAAACCGGGGGTCGCGTGCACGTGGGCATCTATGATTTTCGGGGAGTACAGATTCGGGAATGGAGCCGTCCGCTGGAAGAGCTGGGATCGGATTCCATAAAACGACTCGTCTGGGACGGGAAAGACGACAAAGGCAACCACGTGCCTTCCGGCGTTTACACCTGCGTGACGGACACCAACGGCACCGTCAAGAAAATCAAATTCGGAGTGTTCCACTAAAAAAAGCCCAACCGTTTTGGACGGTTGGGCTTTTTTGGGCTCTCGGACCCACCAAATGGTGGAGGTGGCGGGAATCGAACCCGCGTCCGAAGGTGTGTTGACCAGGCCCCTACAGGCTTAGCCTGGAGTTGGTCTCGCGGGAAGGTTGTCTCCAGACAGAACCGCCTCCCCGCCAGCTCCGTTATTTTCTCGCCCGGTCCCGACGAAACGCGCGGGATCGAGCCAGCCGGCTGTCGGCGCCTGTTCCCTGTAGCCGGCGTTCAGGGACAGACGTCACGGCTTAATTAGGCCGCGAGGGCCAACTGGTCGTTGGCAGTTGTGTTGGTGCCCTTTTTTTTACGAAGCTCGGGCGACTTCGGCCTGCGGCCCGGGTCTCCTTCACCCTCGTCGAACCCATTTCACCCCCCACTTTCGCACCCAGGCAAAATACGCCAGGGTCTGAAGAAAAAATCCTATGTCGAGCTTTCCACCACGTAGGTGAGGGCGTGGCGGATGTGGCGGCGGTCGTAGCCTTTTTGGAACGTCAAACCGAGCAACAGGCTGCCGCTGTGGCGGTAAACCCGCGTGATGAGCATGGGGACCTTCTGAAACACGAACCGGCCGGCGATATCAAAGTCCAAGAAAATCGTCTCGCCCTGCTCCAGGGCCTCCAGCGTCTCGATGCGCATGCCGGAATAGCTGATGTCGCGGATCACGGCCCGGCCGACCCTCTCTCC
>JACQPF010000266.1 GCA_016207625.1 Elusimicrobiota bacterium
ATATATAGTTATATAATATGGCCCCATGACCACTCAAGAGCAACTTCAACTCCTTTTGAAGCTTTCCGGACTGACCCAGGCGGAACTCGCCGCCCGTTTGGGGGTGACCTTCGCGGCGTTCAACCGGTGGGTTAACGGCAAGGCCGTCCCGCGGCCCAAAGCCCGCGCCGCGATTGATGAACTCTATAAGGAATACTCCGGTGAGAAGCAAATCCCCGCAACCGCCCTGGAAGCCAAAAAGGGGCTGGTCTTCCAAAAACGGAAGGCCCACAGAAACGTGCTCAAGGGAATTCTGGACAATCCCGATATTCGGGACCAGTTCTACCTATCCTTGACCTACAACTCCAACCGTATCGAAGGCAGCACGCTTTCAGAGAATGAGACGGCCGCCGTTCTCTTTCACAATGCGGCCCTCCCGGACAAAAGCCTGGTGGAGCAGCTTGAAGCCAAAAACCATCAGGCCGCCCTGGCTTATCTGTTCCAGTATATGGCCGACAAGAAACCTCTGGATGAAGCGCTGATCCTGAAACTACACGGCATTCTAATGAACGCCGTCAGGCCGGATGCGGGCAATTATCGCCACCACGGGGTACGCATCATGGGGACTTTCGTCCCGACGCTGGTGGAGAAGTTGGTGGAAGATATCAACCGGAAGACGGACGACAGGATCGCGCACATTGCCGACGTGCACAGCCGATTCGAAAAAATTCATCCGTTTTCAGACGGCAACGGCCGTATCGGCCGACTTCTGATGCACGCCATGGCGTTAAAAACCGACCTCTCGCCCGTGGTGGTGCTTCAAGAGAAAAAGCGGTTCTACGTGACTTACCTCAACAAAGCCCAGATGAAGGACGATTTCAGTTTGCTTGAAGATTTTCTCTGCGACGGGCTCTTGGAAGGATACCGTATTGTGGAACGAGAGCTGCCTGCGGCACAAAAGAAGAGATCAACCCTTCGCCCTCGGTGAGAAGGGTTGGACCTGCATCCCATCTCAGTTGTCGAGCTGGAAGGCGATGGTTTGGCGGATCTTGACCGCGACGGATTTGTCGCCGGCTTTGGCGGGGGAGAAGCGGGCCTCGTGGATCACCTTCCGGGCCGCCTCGTCGAATAAATTTCCCGCCGTTTGTATGATGTCCACGGTCCGCACGATCCCCTCGCTGTCGATGTGCACGTCGATCACCACCAGCCCTTCGCGGCCCGCCAAACGTTCCGATTCCGGATAGAACCGCCTCAGGTTTTTCACCAAATCGTCCCGGTTCAGCATGCGGGGAAGCGTGGTGAGGTACACCCAGTCCACTTCGCCGGTCCCTGTTCCGTCGCCCAAGCCGCCCAGACCGGTGGGGGACGCTTCATCTCCGTCCGACGGTTTCTCAAGTTCCGTGGTATCGGGGCCGGGCAGGACCCAGTCCTTGGGAGGGGTTTGCGGCACGGCCGGCGCGGGCGCCGTCACGGGTTTGGGGGAGGTCACCAGGGGCGCCCCGGTGCCGGACACCTTGGCCCGTCGGGCGAGGCTCGGGTCGTGCGTCAGCCGGAAGGGCCGCGTGAGGTCGATCTCGATGGACGAATCCGGGCTTCCCTTCTCAAAATATCGTTTGAGGGCGAAGCCCTGCCAGAGGGCCACATGGAGGAGAAGAGAGAGGAGAACGCCCGTCTCAAAGGGAGGGAGATGCAGGGGCTTGCGGGTTTGAATTCTATTTCCTTCGAACATCCAATGCCACTTTTTTCACGCCGGCGCCGCGGATGACGTCGAGCAGGCCCACCACATCCCCGTACGGGATGGTTTGATCGGCGGAGACCGACACATGGAGCGCCGGCTCCAGCCGCAGGCGGCCCCGGAGCTCCCGGCCCAACTCCTCGATTCTATAGGCCGTCTTTTCGATGAAAACTTCTCTCAGCGCGGTGTACTGCACCTGCAAGGTCTCCGTGGCTTTGGGCTCCGTGTGGGCCGCCCGGGGCACGTTCACGTTCAGCGCCCGGCGATGGATCAAGGGCGCCGTGGCCATGAAAATGATCAGGAGCACCAGCACCACGTCCACCAGCGGCGTGACGTTGATGCCGGTGATGATTTGGTTGGCTCCGTTTTCCGTCGTGCCGGCCATGCTACTTCCTTCCCTTGGACTCGTCCTTCAGGCCGGCCAGGAGGAGCCGCTCGAAGGATTCCGATTCGCTCAACAAATCGTTCACGCCCTTCTGAAAATAATTATAAGCCATCACGGCCGGGATCGCCACCAAGAGGCCCACCGCCGTGGCCACCAAGGCTTCCGACAGGCCCTGCATGACCACCTCGGGCCCCGCCGACGCGGTTTCCGCCAGGTCGTGGAACGCTTTAATGACTCCCAGGACGGTCCCGAAAAGACCGATGAACGGCGCGTTGTTTCCCAGGGTGCCCAGGATGAGGAGCCGGCGCTCCAAGAAGCGTTTTTCCTCCGAGCGGGCGGCGGAAATGTATTCCTCCACGGCGGAAGGCCCGGCCGACGCATGCCGCAGGCCGGCGGAGAGGATCCGCGCCACGGCCCCCGGCGTCTCTTGGGAGGCCTGGGCGGCCTTCTGCAAATCCCCGTTTTCCAGGGGCGACGCCAGCCGGCCCCTGAGCGCTTTGATGTATTTTTTCTCCTTATGGGAGACGAGGTACCGCTCGACGATGACCGCCACCGTGAGGACGGACGACAGGATCAGCATGTAGATGACCCACTCCCCTCCGGCGTAGGCCAGAGTTTTCAAAGCTCCCAATTCATTCATATTATTGGCCCGCCAGCCTTAAGAGCGCCAGACAGGTCTCCGAAACGACGTAGTCGTTCGTCTCGCTGTTGAGCTTGAATGCGATCTTATGATAGTCTTCGGGCTCGCCCAACTCGCCCAGATAGTAAGTCGCCATGGCGCGCACCACCCAATCGAAATCGTCGATGGCCCGGAGCAAGAGTTCCCGTCCATAGGGGTCCCCGGCGCGCCGGAGAGCTTGGGCGGAAAACACGCGCAGGGCCGGAGATGAATCGCTTTGCGCGGTGATCGCCAGCGTGGGACGCACTGAAGGCGCTCCCAAGAGGCTCAACGCTTCCACGGCGCCGAAACGGACCACGAGGCTGGGGTCCCGCAGAGCCTCTTGGAAAATCATGAGGTCCTGTCGGTTCTTGTCATACGCCAAAGCCACGAGGGCCGCGGCCTTTACCCGGGCGTTGGGATTTCCCCGCGCGATGGACTCGAGCCGCTGAACGAGGGAAAAATCCCGCGCGCCCGCGAGTCCTTCCACGAGCAGGAAACTCAAGTCGGAGTAGCGGGTTTTCAGGGCGAACCCGGTGGGCGTCACCAGCTTGTTCACCTCGTTCAGAACGGGGTCCAGCACCTGCTCCTCCGGAGGCGGCTCGCCCGCCATTTTCTCCAGAAGCCGCACCAGGTCGTTGTCGATCCGCACGTCCACGTAATGGGCGGGCTGCAGCCTCAACCGGGGCGCCGTGACGACGAGGGGCTCCAACTCGAAGGCCTCGCGGCGTTTGGGCACGCCCGGCGCCGTCGGCGGTTGCGGGGGGGCCACCGGAACCGCGGGAGACGGCCCCGGGCCGCGCAAGGCCGTCAATTTCAAGGCGGCGATGCACACCTCCGCCAAAACGTACTTGTTGTCCTGCTCGGGGCCGATGCGGGACAACAGCAGGTCCGCGTCCTGGGCTTGCCCCAGCTCGCCGAGATACCTGGCCGACAGCGCGCGGAGCAACCAGTTTTGATCGCGGAGGTATGTGATCAACAAATCCCGTCCGCGGTTGTCTCCCAGGCGGAGAGCCGACTGGGCGGCGTAAACCCGGATGAGAGGAGACCAGCTCCGGCCGGCCGCGTCCAACAGCAGAGGCATCGCCTCGGCGCGCCCCCAGATTTGAAGCGCTTCAACGGCAGAGAACTGGATGGCGACGGAACTGTCCAGGAGCGCTTCGCGGAAGAATTTAAAATGGTCCGGGTTCTTGAGCTTCGCCA
>JACQPF010000267.1 GCA_016207625.1 Elusimicrobiota bacterium
CGTCTCCGGCTCGCCGTTCGCCACCCTCCCCAATCCTCCGGCCGATAGCCGTTGGACGGAGGCGGAGGATTATCGAGTCAGGGTGGCCTGGACGAACACGAACCCGGCCACCACTCGCTACGAGATCCAAACGTCGAATGATTTCCCGAACTGGTACACATCTTCGCACGTGAGCGATCCCGGCGCAACGGACCTCATGGTGGGGTCACTTCAAGAATCATTGTCGTCCAACACGACCTGGTGGTTCCGGATCCGAGCTCTCGGCCATTCCGGCACGCACAGCAATTTCGATACATCGTTCTTTAAAGTGACCAAGCCCAGGCCGCCGCTGAGCGCCGTCTATTCGAATGTGGCGCCTTCCTCGCTCACGCTCAATTGGGCCCATAACAACAACTCCGCACTATTTACCCGCTACTCCGTCACCATGAGCAGTACGGGCATCGTTGATGGAGAAGGTCGGTTCATGGACGTTATCGAAACCAAGAACGTTTTAGGGAACACCACGGGCTTCTTAAGCCTCGGCACAAACACGACATATTTCTTCCAAATCACGACGATCGATAACGGAAACTGGAACCTGGAACATAGGGATTTGACTTTGCAAACCAGCACCAGCACCCTGGCGGCCGTGCCCACGGCGGCCGCGGCGCCTTTCTCGGATGTTCAGTTGACGAGCGTCAGGGTCCATTGGGACCCGAGCGGCAACCCGGACCGGACCCGCTATGAGGTGGAGGCCAGTTCGGACCTCACTCAAACTTTCGGGTTCATCTCTTCCAGCGCCACGGTGGGCGGCGTTCCTTCCGTCCTAGCGTCTTCGGCCGTTTTGTCGGGCCTGGCGTATAACACCACCTATTTCTTCCGCGTGTCGGCCGTCAACAACAACGGCGTCGAGACCGAGCCTTACGTCATCGACAGCACGGCCACCCTGGCCAACACGCCGAACATTTCCGGGTTCACGCCTCAAACCACGAGCCTCACGGTCCAAATCGACCCGATAGACAATCCGCTCGGCACCGTCTACGTGGTGGAGAACACCACCGCCGGACACTCCAGCGGGAACATCACCGAGACGTCCTGGCTGGACGGTGGTCTTTCCATCAACACGTCCTATTATTTCCGCGCCCAGGCCATCAACCACGACGGGGTCCCCACGGAATTCTCGGCCTCGACATATGCTTGGACGCTGGCGGCCGTTCCGCCGGCGCCCACGGTGGGGCTGCTCAGCAGGAATTCCCTGCGGATCCAGTTCTCCGAGGGGACGAACCCGTCTCACACGCAATTCGCCATCCGGGCGGAGCTGGTCGAAAACGACGGGAACGGATTCGCCGGCGACCCCAAACACCAGGGCATGTTCCTGACGAAAACCACGGGGAACACCACCAACGTCTATACGCTGGACGTCAGCTCGACGGACGTGACGAACCCCGACATCTGGCATACGTTGGAGGAATGGGATCCGTACGGGGTCGTCATCGCCACCGGCCTGGGCGCGGCCCGTAACTACTACTTCGCCATCTACGCGCGGAACGGAGCCCAAGTGGTGACGGACGCCAGCCTGACGGACGCCGGACGGACGGGGGCCGACAACCCGGTCATCTACTTGGGGAGCCATTACCTGAACGACGGACATGCGGAACATTGGGTGAGCACCAATACCCTCGGGTTCACCGCCGCGAGGGCGTACCATTACCACTATCAGTTCACCCAGGCCATCGCGGACCCCGCCTCGTCGGATCCCGGTTGGAACGGAAAGCTGGGCGGGACGGAACTCTCCGATCAAAGGACGGACGTCAACAGCCTTCAACCGTTGGCCGGTTTCCACGCTTCCGCCGAGGGCCTGTGGTACCTCCAGTTGTTGGGCGACGAGTACGGCGTTGGAGAGGGTTTCGATACGGATCACGTGACCAGCCCGTTGTACTATTCCGTGCCCTTTCCGGTGAAAGTGGACCTCATCAAGCCGGAGATCCCCAGCCTGACGGCCCAGTTCGCTTCGGACGACGACACCCCTATCGTTGACGGCGAAGCCACGCCCGACTCCACGCCCTATTTCATGTGGAGCGAACCGACCAACGGAACCGCCGGGGCCATCAGCCCCATCCTGGGCTATACCTACAGCCTCTCGACGGATCCGAGCGTGGAGCCGGCCATGTCCGCGGCGGATGCGACTTTCTCCACCGGCACGACGAAGTCCGTCAATTCGCCGACGGCTCCCGGGAAATACTATTTCAAGGTCCGCGCGCTGGACGCCGCCGGCAACTGGACGAACCCGCCGCGCTCCTTCGTCTATGTCAATAAGGAGGACAAAGACGCGCCCACGGTTTCGGCCATTACGAGCGGGTACGGCAGCCTGAGCCTGCCGGGGTACATGATGGAGATTTCCGTCAATCCGAAGGCGACCCCCACCATCGTGTTCAGCGAACCCATGTATCGGCGATCGGTGGAAAGGCCGGGGAACATCAGCCTGGCGGCCGTCCGCAACAATTACGGGCAAACCGTCAACAACGTCATCGCGGGGAGCGTGACTTACAACACGCTCACGATGACGGCCACATTCTGGCCCGGCGAGGAGCTCCCGCGCGGCTACCGGTTTGAGCTCCTCGTCAGCACGATCGTCACGGATTTGGCCCGCAACCCCCTTGTCCGGCCCGAATCGAAGATTTTCCACACGTTCATGGACCCCGAGATGAGCAACGTGATCCACAGCGAAGACGGGAAAACCCGAATCACCTTCTCCTCGGGGTCCTGGAGTGGTTTCTACGGGGACGTGGCCGTGAACGAAAACCCCATGGGCGCGCCCATGGCCGCGCCGGCCATTTCCTCCCTGATCAACCAGGCGAACAGCCATGCCAAGCGCCAGCACGGGGCCTTCGCGCAATCCGTGATCATCCGCGAGTTGAACCTGTACGACGAAACCGCCACCCGCCGGAGCGGGAAGTTCGCCAACGACGTGGAACTGGTGATGAGCTACCCCGACGCGGACAACGACGGTTTCGTGGAC
>JACQPF010000292.1 GCA_016207625.1 Elusimicrobiota bacterium
GCGAAATAACATCCTTGAAAAAATGGCGTGATTGTTGAATAATTAGGAGTAGTTTGGAGGCTTCTCAGAGATGAGAGTGAAATTTTGGGGCACGCGCGGTTCCATCGCCACTCCCGGTCAAGACACGGTGAAATACGGGGGCAACACCTCCTGCGTGGAGGTGAGCGATGATCAGACGCTGGTGATCTTCGACGCCGGCACGGGCATCCGGCCTCTCGGGCTGGACCTCCTGAAACGTTTTCCCGACGGCAAGCGGATCCACGGACACATCTTCATCAGCCATTTCCACCTCGACCACATCCAAGGGTTTCCTTTCTTCGTCCCGGTCTACAAGCAAGGCAATTCCTTCACGATTTACGGCTGCGAGGGGGCCGGGAAAAAGCTGGAAAACATCTTCGTCGGTCAAATGAGCCCGGAATATTTCCCCGTCACTCTCAAGGAAATGCCGGCCGAACTGCGCTTCATGCAGCTCACCACCCGCCCCGTGGAAGTGAACGGGTGGAAAATCCATCCCACTTACGTCAATCATCCCGGTTTGGCCCTGGGTTACCGGCTGGACACGGGTTCGGCGAAAGTGGCCTACATCACGGACAACGAACCGTTCCGGTATCTCCTGCGGCAACAAGGGAACCTGGACCCTCTCTACGACGACTTGGATCGCGGCCAGGTGGTCCTCGAACGCGAGGATAAGAACCTCGTGGAGTTCATCCGGGGCGTGGACATCCTCATCCACGACGCCCAATACACCATCGACGAATACAAGGTGAAGCTCAGCTGGGGGCACAGTTTTTATGAATTCGCCATCGAGATGGCTCTCCAGGCGGAAGTCAAGCAGTTGGTGCTCTTCCATCATGACCCCATGAGGCCCGATCGCCAATTGGACGAGCTCCTTGCCAAATGCAAGGCCGTGGTCGCGAAGCGCAACAGCAAAATGGTTGTCAACGCGGCCTGGGAAGGGTTAGAGATCCGTCTCGCCGATAACCGGAAGTAATCGTTGAATGTGGCCTGAAATCCAATCACTCCTCCATGAACCCGCGGTGCTGGGGCTGGGCCTGGGCCTCTTCGGCCTGCTGTGGGTTTCCACGGCGGCCCTCTTGTCCGTGCTTTTCCCGCCGAGACCGCGCGGGGCTTCTCGCCGCGCCATCCATCATGCGCCCTCTCCCGTCTCAACGGATTTACCGAAAGTCCCAAGCCTCTCCTCCCGTGAAATTTCCCTGTCCCTCGTCCGCCAACGGTTTGACGGCGCTTACTTTGACCTCCTGAAGAGGGTGGAATCCCTGGAAAAGCACGCACCGTCCTCCTCGGGCATGACCGTCGACGCCCAACGGCTCGATGAAAAAACGAACCGACTTTGGAACGAGATTGAGGTCCTCCGGGGTTCCTTGGAAAAGGCCCATTCCTGGGGACAGGTCCGCGGCGGATTGGAGGGCCGCATCGATGAGCTGACCCGAAAAGCCCAGGGTTTGCTCGCAGTGCTTGAATCCACGGCCCCTTCTTCTTCCCCGGTTGAAAGCCATAGCGCGGCCGAACGCTTGCAGTACAAGTCCTTAATGGAGGATTCGCGGCGACAACAAGTGGAGTTCCGGCGCCAAAAGGAATTTTTCGTCGGAGAGCGCGAGCGCCGATACGCGGAAGCGGCGCAGGAGCTCCAAGCGCTTAAGCAGGCGCTTCAACAAACCTCCGGCCCATCCTCGGCGCCCGAATGGGAACGTTCCGCCGTGGAGAAGCGGTTGGCGGAATTGGAGCGGCAACGCCTGGAATTTCAAACCGAAAGAGAGAGCGCGCCGCCGTTCCCCTTCACGGACGTCCGTGAAGGCAACGAACAGCTCCGGGTCCGGCGGGAGTCCGAGAAAAAAGCTCTCCAGGAGGAACGGGAGCGCCATCAAAAACGGCTGACGCGGCTGGAGAGCCGTCTCGCGGCCTGGAAGCGGGCCTGGGAGGCCCGGCTGGGCACGGAGAAAGATTCCTGGTCCGAAAAGCTGTCCGCTCTCCTCGACGAAAAGAACAAGGTCGAGGCTCTCCTGAAACGAGAGAAAGAGCAGCGGGAGGAAGAGGCCCGGAACTTGAGGGTGGAAGAGGACGGCCTCCGCGTGGAGCAAGAGCGTTTTCAAAAGCAAGAGGTGGAGCCCTGGCGGCTCGAACAGGCGGAGCGCCGTCGGGCGTGGGACGGTCTCCGGTCGGAAAGCCAGACCCTGGAAAGAGAAATCCAGTCCCTGCAGGAACAGAAGGCCTATGAGCAGGAACGGTTCGGGAAGGCCATGGGGGACGTCCTTCGATCCGTCCGCGATCAGCAGACGCATTGGAAAAGCGCCTGGCGGAACCTCCAACAGGACGGGGCGGGGGAGATCCAACGGTCGGCGGAAGAGTTGTCGCGGCTCCAGAAAGACCGAGAGACGGAAAAGGCGTCCCAAGGCGAATCGTTGGCCGCCCGCCGGAAGGCTTGGGACGAGTCGGAAAAAGGTTGGCAGAGGCAGAAATTTGAATGGGAGGCCCGGACGGCCGAGGAAAAGCAGCAATGGGCCCGGAAATTGGCCGACGCATCCGATGCCGCGTCGGAACTCCGGAAGCGCCGGGAAGCCGTCGCGGGCGTGTTGGAGGAAGAGCGGCGTGAGTCCGCCCTCCGGCTTTCCGAACGGCGGGACTGGGCGGAGAAACGTTTCCGAACCCTTCAGGAAGCGCTCCGGCAAATTCAGGAGAGAGCCCACGCCCATCTGGCGCGGCTGAAGGAAGAAAAAGACGCGGTGCGGGCGGTCCTTGAACAGGAGCGCGCGGGGTTGCGTGAAACCGTAAGCCGGTGGGAAAAGGATTTTCAAGCCAAGCACGCCGAGGTTGAGGCCGCCCATCGGCAGGCGGAAAAAGAAAGGGACGACTTCGTCTCCGAAGTCACGGCCGAGGAGGAAGGCCTGCGGCGGGAAATGGCGCGCCTGCAGGAATCCGTGGATGCGCTGGAGAAACAGGCGGCGTCTTTCCGCGCGAAGAACGAGCGGCGGATGCGGCACCGGAAAGAACGGTATGAAAAGCTTCTTTTGGGGCTGGAGCAGAGGACCGACCAGGAGCGGGTGTCGGCGGAAGCCCGGCTCGCGCAGGGACGCATGGGCCTGGAGTCACTCGAGAACCGCCTGGCCCGCCGCCGGGAGCGGCTGGACCGGATCCGGCGCCGCCGGCAAGAGGGCTTGCAGGCGGTTTTTGAAGAAGCCCAAAACACGCTGGAAGTGGTCCGCCAGCATTATTGGTTTGAAACCCGGTCCTGGCTCGAGCGTCTCACCCAATCCCGGGCCCAGCGGCAGGCCTTGGAAGAAAAAAAGGCGCAGTTGAAGGAAGCTCCGGAAACGATTTTGGAAGAGCTGCGGGCGAAAGACAAGGAAACCGCCGAGCGGTACGGGCAGGAGAAAGCCCGCCTGTTAAAAGAAGCGGAAGACTATTGGAACGGGTTTCTGGAGAAATCGTCCAACCATCAACGGGCCATGCGGGACGCCCTCTCCGCTCTCGCGAATTTCGACAACGATTTAAGCCGCCAGGAAGCGGCCGCCCAAGAGTTCCTCGCCACGGTGAAAAACCAATTGGCCCAACTCAAGGACCTCCGGCAAAAATTCGGATCAACCGCCAAGGACTCCCAAATCCCCATTTCAGGTTCATCGGTGGCCTGACCATGCCCCTCTCGGTGCGCCCGCTGAAGATTGTTCGGCCTTTTTTGAAGCAAGGAAGCGACTCCTGCCTTTTTCAGATGGGGCTCACGCGCGTGCTTTGCGTGGCCACGGTGGAAGAGCGCCGCCCGCCGCATGCCGAAGAAAAAGGCATCGGCTGGGTTTCGGGGGAATACGCCATGTTGCCGCGCGCCGGCGCCAGGCGCACTCCCCGCGCCCGGGGAGGCGGCGGAGGCCGCGTGCAGGAGATTTCGCGTCTTTTGGGGCGGTCCCTGCGCGCCGTGGTGGACCTGGCGGCGCTGAGCCCCTTCGGCGCGGTGGTGGATTGCGACGTCCTCCAGGCGGACGGCGGCACCCGCACCGCCTCCATCAACGGCGGGTTCATCGCGCTGGTGGACGCCCTGCGCGGGCTCTACCGGTCGGGGCGCCTGGCGGCCTGGCCCGTGAAAGATTATCTGACCGCGGTGAGCGTGGGGTTTTGCGAGGGGAAGCTGTTCTTGGATCCCGCCTATGAGCTCGACGTGAAGGCGGACGTGGACATGAACGTGGTGCTGACCGGTTCTGGTCGCCTCGTGGAGATCCAGGGGACGGCGGAGGGCAAAAGCTTTAGCCGGGCCGAGCTGGACCGGATGCTTGAGGCCGCCGGCCGCGGCGCGCGGCAAATCCTCAGCCTGCAGAAAAAAGTGCTGAAGTCGTTGGACGCCCCCAAACGCAAATCGTTCTCCGTCTTGCCCGAGTCGTGACGAAACCCTGCGTCGTCCTGGCCACGCAGAACCCCCACAAAGTGCGCGAGATCCGCAAGATCATGGGCCGTCTGCCGTTTGAGGTCAAGGGTTTGGAGGACTTTCCTCCTCCGCTCCGTGTGAGGGAGACCGGCAAGACCTTGGAAGACAACGCCCTCCTCAAGGCCCGGGCCGCGCTCCGGCGCACGGGGCATGTGAGTTTTTCCGACGACTCAGGCCTCGAGGTGAAAGCCCTGAATGGAGCGCCGGGCGTCTATTCCGCCCGCTTCGCCGGGCCGGGGTGCGATTTCGACGACAACAACCGCAAGCTCCTCCGCCTCATGAAAGACGTCCCGGCTCCCCGCCGGGCGGCCGTTTTTCGGTGCGTGGTGGCCGTGGTGTTCCCGGACGGACGGGAACGTCTTTTCGAAGGCCGCTGTCCGGGGCGGATCACCGCCGCGCCCCGCGGCCGGCAGGGGTTCGGCTACGATCCCGTCTTCGCGCCCCGCGGTGAGAGCCGTACGTTTGCGGAAATGAAGCTTCCAGAAAAAAACCGCCTCAGCCACCGGTTCCTGGCTTTTCGCAAAGCGGAGCGGTTCCTGGTCCTCACTTTTCGGCGGTCTCCCAACCGGTTCAGCCACAAGTAACCCTATTATGCGTTACCGCGTCTTTGTCTGCGATTACGACGGCACCCTGGCGTCGGAAGGCCGAGTGTCCGAGGAGAGCCTGGCCGCGCTGGAACGTTTGCGTGAATCCGGAAGGAAGGCCGTCCTGGTGACCGGACGCGAATTGGAGGACCTCCTGGGAGTTTTCCCAAAGGTGGACCTGTTCGACCGCGTCATCGCCGAAAACGGGGCCTTGCTGCATCGCCCCGGAA
Organism: Elusimicrobiota bacterium; assembly: GCA_016207625.1. GTDB lineage: Bacteria > Elusimicrobiota > Elusimicrobia > FEN-1173 > FEN-1173 > JACQPF01. Next base: position 5,244 of record JACQPF010000292.1, read on the forward strand.
CGGGGGTATCCCGCCTGTTGACCGAAAGCCCGTCCGCGGAGTTCGTGACGGCGCTCAGGGCGCGCCGCGTCGAGCCCCTTTCGGTCGGGAGGGCCATCGTGTCCACCCGGGAAGCCCATGAGAAAGACATGCGGGAAGTGATCCGCGCTCTCGGGCTGGACTTGAGGTTGATCCTCAACAAGGGCGCCGTCATGGCGCTTCCGGCGGGCGTCGATAAGGCGACGGGCCTCGCGGAGGCTTTGCGGGAACTGGGGTTGTCTTCGCGGCAGGCCGTGGGCGTGGGCGACGGGGAGAACGACGAAGCGTTCCTCCGCGTCTGCGGAC
>JACQPF010000278.1 GCA_016207625.1 Elusimicrobiota bacterium
AAGCAGATGGAGATGGCCGGCGACGATCCGGACGTGGTGATCGGCTGCGTGGGGGGAGGCAGCAACTTCGCGGGTTTGGCGTTCCCTTACGCGGCGGACAAAATCCACGGGAAGAAAATCGACATCATCCCCGTCGAACCGTCGTCCTGTCCCACGCTCACGAAGTCCCCGTTCAGCTATGACCACGGGGACACGGCGAAGATGACGCCGCTTTTGCCAATGCATTCCTTGGGGCACGCGTTCGTGCCGCCGCCGATCCACGCGGGAGGGCTGCGCTATCACGGCATGTCGCCTTTGGTGTCCCAGGCGGTGGTGGACGGACTCTTCTCGCCCCTGGCCATCCCTCAATTGGAATGCTACGAGGCCGCCGTCCTCTTCGCCCGCAGCGAGGGCATTATCCCGGCGCCGGAGTCCAGCCACGCCATCGCCGCCGTCGTGCGGGAGGCCAAGAAGGCGAAAGCGGAAGGGAAAGCGAAGACGATCCTCTTCAACCTGAGCGGACACGGCCTCCTGGACTTGAGCGGCTATAACAGGTACCTCGCCGGCGACCTGGTGGACCATGAAATGACGGATGAGGAAGTGGTGAGGTCCCGTGGATGCATGAAGGGGTTCCCGACCCCGGAGCAAGTGGCGGGGATGCTGAAAACATAGTCATTCGTTCGGCAAGGAGTGCAGGGTCTCGTCCCAAACGGTCTCGACCTCGCCGGGTTCCGTGACCGACGGCTGGCGGAGGAGGTGGGTCCCGTTTTTCGAGAATATCCGGATTTCTTCGGGGACATCATCGTCGGAAACGCGCACCTGCACGTGATGAGGCGACAAGGCTTGCCGAACCGGCTTGTCCTCGGATCCCTCGTTCAGCAGGATGAGGATGTCTCCGGGGCCGTGCTTCCCGTGCCTCTCCACGGTCACGCTCCTCAACTCGGCGCTCAGGGCGATGGGTTGAGTCGAGCCGTCTTCTTTTAAGAGCAGGAGATCCACCAAAGATCCCCCGTGCAAGTTTGTGAATTGGTCACAAACTCCCGCCCAATCCTTGCGATGAACATCTCTTATCGGCATAGGATGAACCCTCTCTTTCCATCCTATGAAGTTCCCGCCACCGGGTCAACACGGCGGAGGAGGGGGCCCGGCCACCGGTGAAATTTTCCGGGACCCGCCGACGGTCCGGCAGCGGTGCGTTCCGGTCAGGTTCCGCGCCGCCACGAAGGTAAACGGCGGCTTCCTGCCATTCGATTGTTTTATTGAAGAAGATCCAGCTTTTCCCGCCCGGACGTCTCTGGGATCCCGGAAAATTCCCCCGGCATCCCTTCCCCCTCCTTAAGTGAGGTTTGAAGTTGAAAGCCGTTTATCGGCGGCCGAATTTGGAGCGGGCGCGGGGCTTTTTGAACTTGAAGGATTGCCAGGGGGTGGCGTTGGGCTTTTGCCCGCCGGGGTTCAGGAAGACCCGGCCCAGGGGGTCCTTGGAGACCGGTTTCTGTTCCGGGGGCCTGTGGGTTTGATAAAGCAAGGGCAGGCGCGGAGGGTTGTTGTATTGGAAGTCGGGGATCACCGCCCGAGGGAACACGAACCCGATGAAGCGCTCAATGGCCCGCGCGTAGGGGATTTCGCCCGGGTCCGCCAGGGTGATGGCGTCGCCGACGCCGTAGGCCCGGGCGGTCCGGCCCACGCGGTGGACGTAGTCCTCCGGGAAGCGGGGCACATCGTAATTGATGACGTGGCTGATGTTCCGGACGTCGATCCCACGGGCGGCGATGTCCGTCGCCACCAGCATCTGGATCCGCCCCGCCCGAAAGCTTTCCATGGCGGCCGTGCGCTGGCCTTGGGAGCGGTTGGAGTGGAGCACGCCCACGGTATACCCGTCCTGGATCAGCCGCCGGGCCAGCTTATCGGCTCCATGTTTGGTGCGCGTGAAGATGAGCACGGACTTCATCTCGGTTTCTTTTAAAAGGGTGAGCAGGAGCCCCGCTTTCTGCGATTGGATGACGGGGTAAAGGATCTGGCTGATCCCCTCGGCCACGGTGGTGGGCCGGTCGATCTCGATTTGCTCGGGGTCGCGCAAGGCGAACGCCGCGACCTGCTTCACTTTGTCTTGCAGCGTGGCCGAGTAAAGCTGGGTGCGCCGCTCCCGCGGCAAGTTGGAGAGGATGGCGCGGATGTCCGGCAAAAAGCCCATGTCCAGCATCCGGTCGGCTTCGTCCAGGACCAGGTCCTCGATCCGGTCCAAGTGGAAGTTCCTTTGCCGCAGGTGGTCCAGCAGGCGGCCGGGCGTGGCCACCAAAATCTGGGCTTGAGACACGGATTTGGTTTGGCCGCTGTAGCCCACTCCGCCGATGACGACGGCGACTTTGAAAGGGGTGAATTGCGCGCAGGCCCGGAACGAGGACTCCACCTGGGCGGCGAGTTCCCGCGTGGGGACGAGCACCAGGGCCCGGGGCCCGGGTTTCCCGTCGCCGTGGGGGTTTTGGAGAAGGCGTTGGAGGATCGGCAAAGCGAACGCGGCCGTTTTCCCGCTTCCCGTCTGGGCGCACCCGAGGATGTCGCGCCCTTGCAGGGCGACCGGGATGGCGCCCTTCTGGATGGGCGTGGGCTCCGTGAAATTCATCGCTTTGACGGCGCGCACCAGGTTCGCGTGCAGGCCGAGTTGTTGAAATGGCATGAAAGGTTCTCCTTCGTTTTAATGACACTGTCCCGTTTTCGGTCGATCCTGTCAACGGAACAATGCGCGGCTTGCAACCCTCCTGCGGAGGTTTTAATATATAAGGAGGAAGCGTGAAAAGGAGGAAAGCCATGGCGCAGGTGACCCAGCAGAAACAGGCGGGGACGGCCGTTGGCGTGATCGAGCGGAAAGAAATCACCGATTCCTTGTCCCGTCTTTTGGCCGACACCTACCTATTGTATTTGAAGACGCAAAACTTTCACTGGAACGTCACGGGTCCCATGTTCTACAGTCTCCACAAGCTGTTTGAAGAGCAGTACAAAGAACTGGCGGAGGCGGCGGACCCCATCGCCGAGCGCATCCGAGCCCTGGGCGCGCCGGCGCCGGGCTCCTTCTCCGAGTTCCGAAGCCTCTCCACCCTGCAGGAATCCCCCGGCGGGAACATGCGCGATGAGGACATGGTGTTTTCCCTCTTGGACGGACACCGCATCACCATACAGACCGCATCGCAGGCCCTGTCCGCCGCCGACCGGGACAAAGACATGGTCACCGTGGACTTGTTGAGCGAGCGCATCCACGCGCATGAGAAAGCCGCGTGGATGCTGCGCAGCATCATCTCTCAGCCGTAAAGCGGTCTTACTTATTCCCGCCAGAAGCTTGCAGTCGCCCCACGCCCGCCCTGGCGCGGGGCGGTCTGCGTGGTGGGTCCAAATAAAGAACCAATCGCCTCCGGAATGAGTTATAATCCTCAAGACGATGGATTTGAAATATCTGAAAATGATCCGCGGCATGCGAAAAAGCGGTGAAAAAGCTTGGAGCTTATATATTCTCCGCTGCGGAGATGAAACGCTTTACACGGGCATCGCCAAAGATGTTCAATGCCGGGTGAAACAGCACAACGCGGGCAAAGGGGCCGCTTACACGCGGACCCACCGGCCCGTCACTTTGGTCTTTCAAAAGAATGGATTCACACGGTCAGAAGCTCTCGTGCGCGAGGCCCGGGTTAAAACGTGGCCGCGCCTTCATAAAGAGGCTTTGATCTCCGGAACGCGGGCGCTCGAGACCACCTCAGCAACCCATGGCAAACGCGGGCGGAAACGAAAAAAAGCGCGGGGATCTCTCGAATCGTCGCAAAGCGAGGGTTAAATGAACACTTCGGTTGCAACTCAACAGCGCGTCCTCCTCACCAGCGTCTGCGGGCCTTTGGGGCCGCGGCACGGGGACGGCCCCAGCGTGGGCTATGAACTTCTCCACGGGCAAGTCACGCGGGCCCAGGGGATCTTCAGCCCGCGGGCGGTGCACCTCAACTTTTCTCTCAACTACATCGCGGAGAACTTGGACACCCCGGCCGTGGTCTTGCAATACCCCACGCGCCGCGACCTCATCCGGGAGCTCAAGCGCGGGTCCTATGATTACGTGGGCGTCTCCTTCATCCTGGCCTTGTTCCACCGCATGAAAGAGACCGTGGCGCTCATCCGCCAATATTCCCCGCAGAGCAAAATTGTTTTGGGCGGCTACGGCACCGTCGTGCCGGACGACGTTCTCCGGCCGTATGCGGACCACGTCTGCCGGGAGGAAGGCGTCGGGTTCTTCCGCCGGCTCCTCGGGCGATCCGAAATCCCCATGCCCTACAAGCATCCGCAGATCCTGAGCACGCTCAAGGTGTTTTCCATGACCGTCTCGCGGACGGGCATGATCTTCGCGGGACTGGGCTGCCCCAACGGCTGCGATTTCTGCTGCACGTCGCACTTCTTCAAGCGCAAACACATCCGCCTCCTCCCCGAAGGGCGGGACATCTACGCCGTGGTCGAGGACTACCTCGAGAAGGACCCGGAGATGTCCTTCGTGATCCTGGACGAGGATTTCCTGCTGAACAAGACGCGGGCCTTGGCGTTCCGCGATTGCGTGCTGAAAGGCGGGAAGGCGCTCTCCATTTTCGTTTTCTCCAGCATCAAGGCCATCAGCCAGTACACCGTGGAGGAAATCCTCGAGATGGGCATCGACGGTTTCTGGATCGGCTACGAGGGAACGCGCTCCGGTTACGGCAAGCAGCAGGGCCGCCCGGCGGCGGACATCCTCCGGGAGTTCCGGGAGCACGGCATCACCGTCCTCGCCTCCATGATCCTGGGGTTCGACTACCAGAACCGAGAGGTCATCGCCGACGAGCTGGCCGGGCTGATGGATTTGAAGCCGTCCTTCTCGCAGTTCCTCATCTACGGTCCCACGCCCGGCACGCCGTTCTACGAGCGCATCCTGCGCGAAGGCCTCCTCCGAAGCGACCTCGCGGCGAACAAGGAAACGTACTACCGCAAATGCGACGGGTTCACCACCATGATCAACCATCCCACTCTCTCGCCGGAGGACATCGAGGCCCTCCAGCGCTGGTGCTATGACGAGGATTTTCAGCGCCTGGGCCCCAGCCTTTTCCGCACGGTGGAAGCCTGGCTTCTGGGATATCAAAAATTGAAGGATTCCCCGCGCCCCTTGCTGCGCAAGCGGGCCGAGCGTTTCGCCCGGGAAATCCGGAACGCCTATCCCATTTTCGGGGTGGGTTCCCTCCTCGGTCCCAACCGCGCCGTCCGGCGGTGGATCCGGGACCTGGAGCACCGGGTGCACGCCGAGATCGGCCGGCCCACACTGAAAGAGCGCGCCATGTCCCTGGCCGCGTTCCCGGCGGCTTTTTGGACGTTTTTCACGTTGAAAGCAGGCCTTTTCCAACGGCCGCGTGTCCGGCGCATGGTGTACGGAATGCCCGAAGCCGACGCCGCCGCCCGCGGCCTTGAGGTTTGCGTTGAGGAGCCAGCTCTGCCCTGACAAAGTCTTGAGAAAACGGACGCCGTTGGCATTTGTTATGAAACGGGAGGCGTAAATTGAAGAAGGAAGTGTTGGCCGAAAAGATCCGGGTCAAGTTTTTGAGCGAGCTGGGCAGGCCGTTGGCCGGGAAGCTGGGGCCGGGCCGGTTGAAAGACGTCGTCAGCGAGATCGCGGACTATAAAGAGCAGTTTGAATGGGCGGACACGGACCATGACGTCCGGCGCTTGGAGGGGATCGTGTCTTATCTCCAGCCGCGGCTCATGATGTCGATCGGGACCCGCCGCATCCGGCTTTCCAAGAAGGCGGAGGCGGAGCTCGCCCTCGCGCTGCAAGCGACCCTGGAAAGCGTGTTCCCCAGCCTCCGACGCAAAACCCCGGGAAGCAACTGAAGTCGAGTTGTTGAGAGCATTTTCAACTTTTTAGTGATTTCATGGAGGGGTGGCCGAGTGGTTTAAGGCGGCGGTCTTGAAAACCGCTGTACCTTAACGGGTACCAGGGGTTCGAATCCCTTCCCCTCCGTTTTTTTAAACATTTTTCCGACGATAACAAAAAATATTGGGCGTGTTGTGCGGGAGATGGAAAAAAGATAAAATAACATGACAGTGGAATTGAGAGGCCGGAAATAAACAAGTCCTTTAAAAAAAGACTTGACGAAGAAATAGTCCTTTAGTAAAATCTACAATTAGTGGGATGAAGGATAGTCACATGGAGACGTCTTCAAGGGGACACCGTGAAGACGTTTTTTATTTCCGCAGTTCGCTCGTCGTGTTGTCGGAACAGAATTTCCAAACAAAATAGTCCTTCTAATTTAAAAACCGGGAAAAAGACCTATTTTTAGAGGGAGTAAGACCGGAGGTTTGTTATATGAGTTCACAATTGAATGCGCCTTCTTCACCCTCAAGCCCTCAAGGATTCTTGGTGGGCGGTCCAGCCGATCTGTCACGTGACTACGGCGTCACTCGGCTGGTGTTGATGCCGCGCGATCCGCACTGGATGCACGCCTACTGGGAAGTGGCTCCTTATACATGGGATGAGGTTGAGCAAAATTTCGGACGCGAGGTGCGCGCATCCGGCCGGCCAGTCCTGCGTTGCCATTCTCTTCTCAACGGAGATAAGAGAAGCTTTTTCGATATCGGAGTGCAGTTGGAGGCCCGCAATTGGTACGTGTTCAGCTCCATCCGCGGCGGCACCTGGCAAGTGGAGTTGGGTTTGGTTCTGCCGGACGGGCGTTTCGTGCTCCTGGCTATTTCCAACACCATTCAGCTCCCCGCGGGCCAAGTGTCCGAGCTTGAGGACGAGAAACGGGGCCTCATGAAAGCCGAATGGGAGAAGATTTATGAGCTCTCCGGCGGCGGCCGGGTGGGCGTGGGATCCCTTGAGATGGCGAAGATTTCCGCCTTGCGCTGGGAATTCCTGCGCGGGATCTCGTCGTGGTTCGGCGGGGCGCCGGGCAGCGCGTCCTGGGCTCGTCCCCGGGAGATGCACAAAGGGTTCTGGCTCGTGGCCGATTGCGAATTGATCGTTTATGGAGCCACTGAACCGGACGCCCATGTCACCGTCCAAGGCCAGGACATCCAGCTCAACCCGGACGGCACGTTCTCCATGAGGTTCGCGCTCCCCGACGGGCTCTTGGGCATTCCCATCCAGGCCGTCAATCGGGATGGGGATATGTCTCGGGCCGTCGAGTTCGCCATCACCCGCAAAACCCAATAGTCATTTCCTTTCGGAATGGCTTAGGAAGGGATGTCTCGCACATCATGACGAATCAAACTTTGGTTCTCTTCCGTCACTCGTCGGAGGTCGTCTCTTAACCATGGCTGAACCCCCTAAAGGTTATCTCTGTCTGGTTTTGCACGCCCATCTTCCTTACGTCCGCCATCCGGAATACCCGGATTTCCTGGAGGAAGACTGGCTCTACGAGGCCATCACCGAGACCTACGTGCCCCTCCTGGACATGATGGAGCGCCTGGCGGCCGACGGCGTCCATTTCCGGCTCACCATGTCCGTCACGCCGCCTCTGTGCAACATGCTGTCGGACGACTTGCTCATGTCCCGCTATTACCGGAAGCTTCAGAAGCTCCTGGAATTGGCGGAAAGAGAAGTCCAGCGCACGCAGTCCCTCTCCCACGAGTTCCATGAGACCGCGCAGATGTACCTGCGGAAGTTCCGCAAGGCGCAGGACATTTTCGAGGCTTGCCACGGGCGGATTTTGACCCGTTTCCGCGCGTTGCAGGACGCGGGGTATCTGGAAATCATCACTTGCGGCGCCACGCACGGTTATCTGCCCCTCATGGTGAAGGAGGAAGCGCGCCAGGCCCAAATCCGTATCGCCGTGGACGACTACCGGCGGCACTTCGGCCGGCCGCCCCGCGGCATCTGGCTGCCGGAGTGCGCCTTCACGCCGGGGGTCGATAAAATGTTGCGGCAAAACGGCATCACCTTCTCTTTCCTGGACTCCCACGGCATCCTCTTCGGCGTCCCCCGCCCGAAATACGGCGTGTTCGCGCCCATCTATTCGCCGGGAGGCGTGGCTTTCTTCGGGCGGGACATGGAAACCGCGCACCAGGTGTGGTCGGCGGAACAGGGCTACCCCGGGGACTACAGTTACCGCGAGTTCTACCGCGACGTGGGCTATGATTTGGACTACACCTACGTCCGCCCCTACCTGCATGAGGACGGGGTGCGCCGCAACATCGGCATCAAATATTACAAGGTGACGGGCCGGGTGCCCCTGTCCTCCAAGGAGCCTTACAGCCCCAGCCGCGCCCGGGACGTGGCCGCTTCGCACGCGGGCAACTTTTTATTCAACCGCGAGAAACAGGCGGAATACCTTCGCGGAGTGATGGGAACGCCGCCCGTGGTCTGTTCCATTTACGATGCCGAACTGTTCGGTCACTGGTGGTTCGAGGGGCCGGAGTTCCTGGAATTCCTGCTGAAGAAAATCCATTACGACCAGCAGACCGTGAAAACCACGACGCCCTACGAGTACATTCAAAATTTCCCCGAACAACAAATCCTGGAGCCGGAGCCTTCCTCCTGGGGAGACAAAGGGTACCATGAAGTGTGGCTGAACGGCTCCAACGATTGGATCTATCCCCACCTGCACATCTGCTCGGAACGCATGGTTCAGTTGGCCAACAGCCATCCCAGCGCGGAAGGGCTTGTGAAGCGCGCCCTCAACCAGGCGGCCCGGGAACTCTTGCTCGCGCAGTCCTCCGATTGGGCGTTTCTAATGACCGTGGGGACGGCCCGCCAATATTCCGTAAAACGCACCCGGGAGCACGTGTCCCGCTTCCTGGGATTGGATCATCAAATCCGCGAAAACCGTATCCAGGAGGACTTCGTCCGGTTCCTCGAGGACCACGATAATATATTCCCCCAAGTGGATTATCACGTCTACCAAAGCCAGGAGTTGGCGCCCATCTACGCATGAGGTGTTGACAAGATACGCGCGATCCTGATATAATTATCACTCGAAGGGTGAAAGTGCTATTAAAAAATCCAGTCGTTCGTTTCGGATGATTGGTCTTTTTTTCCACCTTTAATTAGCAGTCAACAATCATGTGTGCCAATTAATATTTCGTGTGGAGAAGTTCCACTCATATAATGGAGGTATAAAAAATGGCTGAAGCAGTCCTCACAAAAGTGAAGATAAAGCCTCTGGGTGACCGGATTCTCGTGAAACCCGTGGAAAAAGAGAAGCAGGAGCGGGGCGGCATCATCATCCCCGAAACCGCCAAGGAAAAGCCCCAGGAAGGGGAAGTCGTCGCCGCAGGAAAAGGCAAGACCGCGGATGACGGGAAACTGATCCCCATGGAACTGAAGGCGGGCGACCGCGTTCTGTACGGGAAATACTCCGGGACCGAAATTAAGATCGACGACCAAGAGTACCTCATCATGCACCAGGACGACGTCTTGGGCGTTTTGGAAGGCAAATAAAGGAGGCAACAAAACAATGGCGAAGCAAATCAAATATTCGGATGAAGCCCGCAAATCCATCAAAGCCGGCGTGGACAAGCTGGCGGAAGCGGTGAAATCCACTCTCGGCCCCAAGGGCCGCTACGTGGTTCTGGACAAGAAGTTCGGCTCCCCCAACGTGACC
>JACQPF010000268.1 GCA_016207625.1 Elusimicrobiota bacterium
GGCCTGGCCTGGACGGAGCACGGCGGTGAAACCTTATCCGTGGAAGTGACCGTGATGCCCGGCAAGGGGAAGCTCATCCTCACGGGGAAACTGGGCGAGGTGATGCAGGAATCGGCCCAGGCGGCGCTCTCCTACGTGCGGTCTTCCGCGGTCAGCCTGAAGATCGGGTCCGACGCGAATTGGAAGAACCGGGACATGCACATCCACGTGCCGGAAGGCGCCGTGCCGAAAGACGGGCCGTCCGCCGGCGTGGCCATGGCCACGGCGGTCGCCTCCGCCCTGACGGGCCGGGCCGTTCGCAAGGACGTGGCCATGACGGGCGAGATCACCCTGCGGGGGCGCGTGCTCCCCATCGGCGGCTTGAAGGAAAAAGTGCTGGCCGCCTACCGGGAGGGCGTGCACACGGTCCTGTTCCCCGACGGGAACATCAAAGAATTGGAAGATATTTCCATGGACGTCCAGAAGCAAATCAAGTTGATCCCGGTCCGGACCATGACCGACGTTCTCCTGCATGCGCTGGAGCCGCGGAAAAACAGGGATAGTTAATTAGTTAACAACGTCCCCTCCGTTTTCATTTTTTCACCTAATCCTAAGGAGGTTGTTGTCAGCCATGAAGAAATATTACTTGATTACGCCGGGGCCCACGCCCGTTCCACCCGAAGTGGCTTCTCAGAGCGCGTTGCCCGTCCTGCACCACCGCACGCATGAGTTCGGATCGGTCTTCGACCGGATTGCCGACGGGCTCAAGTACGTTTTCCAAACGAAGAACGACGTGTTCCTGCTCACCTCCTCGGGCACCGGCGCGATGGAATCGGCCGTGGCCAACACCTTGTCGCCGGGAGACAAGGCCATCGTGGCCACCAGCGGCTCCTTCGGAGACCGGTGGGGAAAAATTTGCGCCGTCTACGGCGTGCAGGTCGTGTGGATCAAGGAAGAGTGGGGAAAGCCGATCCCGCCGGAGAAGGTACGCGAGGCGTTGAAAGCCAACCCCGACGCGAAGGCCGTGTTCATGACCCACACGGAGACCTCCACGGGGACCGTGAACGACCTGAAGGCCATCGGGGCCATCGTGGCGGAAACGAAGGCCATCTCCATCGTTGACGCCATTTCGGGGCTCGGCGGCGAAGAGCTGCGCATGGACGACTGGAAGCTGGACGTGGTGGTGTCCGGCTCGCAGAAAGGGCTGATGACGGCGCCGGGTTTGGCGTTCGCGGCCTGCTCGCCCAAGGCGTGGGCCTTGGTGGAGGCGTCCAAGAACGTGCGGTTCTATTTCGATTACATCTCCCTGAAAAAGTCCATCAAGAGCAAAGAGACGCCGTTCACGCCCGCGGTGAGCTTGTGCGCGTCCCTCGACGCGTCGCTCAACATGCTGCGGAAAGACGGCATAGAGAACGTGTGGGCGCGCCACCGGAAGCTGGCGAAAGCCGCGCGCGCCGGGATGCAGGCGCTGGGCCTGCCGCTTTTCTCGGCGGCGCCCTGCTCGGTGCTGACGGCCGGTTCGCTCCCCGCCAGCGTGGACGGGGCCAAAATGGTGGATTGGATGCGCGATGAACACGGCGTCTCCGTGGCGGGCGGTCAGGAGCAATTGAAGGGCAAGATCGTGCGCCTGGCGCATATGGGCTACATGGACCAATTCGACCTGATCATCGGCCTCACGACCCTGGAGTGGGCTTTGAAGAAGTTCGGCGCGCAAGTGCCGGCGGGCAAAGCCGTGCAGGCGGCCCAGGAAGCCCTCGTATAGCTCATGTATAAAATCCAGACGCTCAACAAGATATCGCAAAAAGGATTGGACTTGCTTTCGCGCGACCAGTATGAGGTGTCGGCAGACGCGAAGGACCCGGACGCGATCCTCGTGCGCAGCCAGGCGATGCACGACATGGCGCTCGCGCCGTCCGTGAAGGCCATCGGCCGCGCGGGGGCGGGGGTGAACAACATCCCCGTCGAAAAATGCGCGGCGCAGGGCGTCGTGGTGTTCAACACCCCGGGGGCCAACGCCAACGCCGTGAAAGAGCTGGTCGTCGCCGGGCTCATCCTCGCCTCCCGGAAGATCGTTCAAGGGATCGTTTTCGCCAAGTCCCAGGCGGACAAGGGGAGCGAACTGGACAAGGTCATCGAGAAAGAGAAGAGCCGTTTCTCGGGGCCCGAGATCAAAGGCAAGAAGCTCGGGGTGATCGGGCTGGGGGCCATCGGCGTGATGGTGGCCAACGATGCCTTGTCCCTGGGGATGGAAGTGATGGGATTCGATCCCTACATCTCCATCGAGGCGGCCTGGGGCCTCTCGCGGGAAGTGAAAAGGGCGCGGTCGCTGGAGCAACTGATCGCCGAGTCCGATTACATTTCGCTTCATGTGCCCCTGAACGACAAGACCAAGGGCCTGATCGACAATGAGAAGTTCGCGCTCATGAAGAAAGGCGTGCGGCTGGTCAACTTCGCGCGCGGCGGGCTCGTGGACAAGGCTGCCCTGAAAGAAGCTTGCGAGGGAGGGACGGTCGCCGCTTACGTGACGGACTTTCCGGACGCGGCCCTCGCGTCCTTGGATCAAGTGGTGGCCATGCCGCATTTGGGGGCTTCGACGCCCGAGTCCGAGGACAATTGCGCGGTGATGGCCGTGCGGCAGGTCCGGGATTTCCTGGAGAACGGGAACATCAAGAACTCCGTCAATTACCCGGACTGCGAGATGCCTTTCCTGACCAAGACCCGCATCCTCATCGCCAACC
>JACQPF010000269.1 GCA_016207625.1 Elusimicrobiota bacterium
AACCTGAGGTTCTTCAAAGAAAGATTGAAAATTCCCTCCGCGTATCAAGTGGTTAAAAAAGCAGGGGTCGACAAATTCACCGAAGGCGTCCGGATCATCTCCGCCGACAAACTTCTGACATCGCTTGTTTAGGTTTATGCAGATTTCCGCCGGACGAAGGCCAACGGGGGCTCTGTCCGTTACTTGGCGGCCGTCACGATATCGGGTTTGACGCCCTCAACGATCTGCAGAAGCTCCCCCTGCTCCGTGGGAGGCACCTTGTGTTCGTCCAGCGAGGCGACGAAATCCTTGACCATGGCTTGCCATTCCTTCTCCGTAATGTTCAAGTGGGCGTGGGATTCCTTCATGGAGCGGCCCGCGTATTTTTCCGGGCCTCCCGTCACCATGGCCACAAGGGAAGTCACGCGGTATTTCAGCCCGGCCTTGGGAACACGCTCCCGGGCCGCTTTGATGGCCGGGTTGGCGTTCAGGACGTCGTCAACCAGGAGCTTCTCAATGAATGTGTCCACCACCGTTGCGATGTTGTAGACTCCGCCCAAACGCTCATAGAGAGAAGGCTGGGTAGGCTGGGTTGTGGATGGCGCCTGGGGGGCTTCTGCGGGGGCGGCGCTTTTCTTTTGAGCGCCCTGGGCACTGAGAGACAAGAGGCTCACCACCGCCAGGAGAATAATCGTTTTTCTCTGTGTTCCGTCACTCATTGGGAAGCTCCTTTCGTTGGGAAGAAATAGAACTTCTTTTTCATGACTTTGAAGGAATTGCTGCGGTTACTTAAAGTCTATCAAAAATGAAATCGGTTTTGATCGGGGTGAAATTGATCTTTTTCTGGTTTTTTGTTGGCTGTTTTGTTGCATGAATATGGATAGCTTCCTTACTCTGGGGCTTTCTATATGCAAATACGACTGGTGTTCTTCTTTGGATTGCTGATTCCCTTTCTCGCCTTCCCCCTTTTTGCGGCCTTCCAGGGCGGACAGGCCGGCGTTCGCTCCATTTCATTGGGACGCGCCGGCACCGCGGCCTCTGGAGGCGCCCAGGACATCATGCAACATCCTTCCGCCGCCGGGGAACTGTCTCAACGGGAAATATATCTTGCTTACGGCAAGCCTTTCGCGGGCTTGGACGGAATCAACATCGATACCGCGCACATGGCCGCCGTTCTTCCCCTTAGATGGGGAACCCTGGGGCTCGGCTTCAGCCATCTCCGGATGTCCGGTTTGGAGGAGCGGGTCCTGGCCGTGAATTACGGACGCGCTTTTTTTGATGTCATCCAATCGGGACTGACCATCAAAGAGCTTTCCCATCGCTACATTCCCAGCGCCCAGCCGGGGGCCTCCCGGGACCCGGTTTTTTCCAAAAATGATTCCCGGCGCGCCTGGACCTTTGACGCCGGGGCCTCGGCAGAACTTCCCGGACCGTTTCGGGCGGGAGTGACCGTCCGAAACGTCAAACAGGTGGATGTGGGACTCGTCACCCCGGACATCGTTCGGCGCGAGATTCAAGGCGGCTTCGCCCTGGATCTTTCCAGCTGGGGGCTCGAAGCCGCAGGTGATTTGGTTTACCGCCGGCGGGATTTTGGCGACAAGAATCGCCTCGCTCCCCGCCTGGGCCTTGAGAAGACCTTTCAAAAAACCCTCAAGTTCCGCCTGGGGCTCAATCCGGACGAGCTGACGACGGGTTTCGGCCTCCAAACGTCCCGCTTCTCGTTTGACTACGGCGTGGCGTTCAACCGCCACATCACCGACGGCGCGGGGTCCCACCGGGCGGGGATGGGCTATTCCTTCGGAAGGCGGAAATCGCCATGAAACGCTTGCCGTGGCTTTCCCTCCTCGTGCTAGTCCTGCTCGGCTCCGCCTCCGCGGCTCATGCCCGGCCGCCCGTGCGCAATCTCCGGAGCACGACTTGGTACAACTTCCAAACCGGGTTCGCCGAAAACCTCGAGGACCTCGAACGGGAAATCCCCAAGATCAAGGCCGCGGGGTTCAACGCTCTTTGGCTGGTGAACGCCTGGTATGTCTATGATTCTTCCCCGCTGGCCTCGCCCCGTGTCTACAAGGAGGATGCTTTCAATCATCTCAAAGCCGAGTTGGACATCCTTCGCGACAACGACATGCAGGCCTTTATCGGATTGAACTATCTCGGCACCGGATGGGAGCCGAAGGGGATTAGCTTTTGTCCCGGGTGGGTAGAGGATCAAAACTCCTACAATGCCTTCAAAGAGTATGTCGTGGAATTTTCAACCCGCATTTGGGATTACAGCGACATGGTGCATTTACTTTTCTTCACCGAAGCCGCAGAACCCTGCCGCTTCACTCCTTCCTCGGCCACTTATTGGGCCAACGGGGCCGACCCGGCCCTCGCCGCGGAAGTGGCTGATATTGCGCGCTCGAAACTCGGGAATTTGCCGAACGAATTGCCCCCCGATATACGCAACCATTTTTCTTTCGGGTACCATGACTACACACTGATCAACTGGGGACTCGTGGACGGCGATCACTTGCCGATCGCCTCCGCCTCCACATTCGATTTTCTGAGCATGGTGGTCTACTTCATGGACGACCTGGCCGACAGCCAAATCGCTGATACGGTCAGCCAACGGGCGGGCCGGTTCAGGACGTTTTTCCCCTCTCTTCCACTCATCGTCGGCGAATCCGGCGCCAAACATTGCACTGGCTCCTATACTCCCGCAAACCAATCCCGCGTCCTCACCGCAATCGAATCAACCGCCCTTGACCTGGACCTGGGCCTTAACGTCTGGGCCTGGCTGTCCTTGCCCGGGGAGTGCACGACTCCCACTTCAGGCAGATATGCCATCACTCAAGCGGACGGGACTTTCTACCCCGCCGTGGACAGCTTGACGTCCCTCTTCAAACCCCGCCCCGCCAGCGGAGTCGTCGTCACCAGTTGGGACCCTTGGGCGGTGTCCGTCAGCGGCAAGAACCTGAATGCCCACATCAAGGCCCGGCTCTCCGACCAAGGCGGCGCTGCATGGGGGGGCGATATCGGAACCACCATTGCCTCCGACTACACTTGGCTCAGTTTTCAACTGCCTTCCAACGTGCCTCCCTCCGGCTGCAACATTTCGGGTCCTTGCAATATCGACTTGGTCCTGGTGGACACAATGAGCAATTTGACCTCGGACTCCATGCCGCTGACCCTCCCTCAAGCCCCGGACGCGACCCCGCCCGAAGTGTCTCTTAGCACCCCAGCCGACGGCGCCGTGGTCTCCGGCTTTGTGGCGGTGAGAGCGGACGCCTCGGACAACCTGGCTGTCTCCAGCGTCGTGTTCCTTGTGGACGGCGCGGTCAAGTCCACGGACACGTCGCCCCCCTACACCTTTTCCTGGAACACAAACCGGGCCCTCGAGGGCCGCCACGACCTGTCCGTGAAAGCCTACGATTTCAGGGGGAACAACCGCACGAGCGTTTCCGTATCGGTGACCGTGAACAACAACGGCCTTTCCGTCAGCACGATGCCCGCGGCGACGTCCGCTCAAACCCCGCCGGCGCCGGATGTGACCCCGCCCACCGTCTCCCTCGCCGCGCTCGAAAA
>JACQPF010000272.1 GCA_016207625.1 Elusimicrobiota bacterium
AATATTTGCTGACGATGGAAGAAGAATCCGTGGACTTCGTCGCCGAGGGCGAAGGGTCAATCACAATCGTCGAATTGCTGCAGGTCCTCCGATCCGGCGGGATCGATGGGTTGTCAAAAGTGCGGGGCCTTTGGTACCGGGAAAACGGCGCCATCCGGTCCGCTCCGCCGGCGCCCATCAGCGACGACTTGGACCGAGATTATCCGGCCGTTGCTTGGGATTTGCTGCCGATGGACAAATACCGGGCGCACAATTGGCATTGTTTCGGATGCCTGCAGGACCGGCAGCCTTACGGAGTCCTGTACACGAGTTTGGGATGTCCCTTCAAGTGCAGTTTTTGCTGCATCAACACTCCTTTTGGGAAGCCGAAGATCCGTTACCGCAGCCCGCAGAGTGTCATTGAAGAAATCGATCTCCTGGTGAACAAATACCACATCAAGACCATCAAGATCATCGACGAATTGTTTTTCCTCCAACGCCAGCATGTGGAGGAGATTTGCGATCTCATTATTTCGCGCGTATATGATTTGAATTTCTGGGCCTATGCCCGGGTGGATACGGTAAAAGAGGACCTTCTTCCCAAGCTGAAAAAAGCCGGCATTAACTGGCTTGCTCTCGGGATCGAGTCGGGCAGTAAACATGTGCGGGACGGCGTGGAGAAAGGCCGTTTCGGCCAAGAGGACATCCGTCGTGTCGTCCGGATGATCCAGGACGCGGGTCTCTACATCATCGGCAATTATATCTTCGGTTTACCGGACGATGATATGCAAAGCATGCAAGACACCTTGGACTTGGCCCTGGACTTAAATTGCGAGTTTGCCAACTTTTATTGCGCAATGGCTTATCCCGGATCAAAGTTGTACACAATGGCGGTTGAAAACAAATGGGCCTTGCCCGACCGGTGGCATGCGTTTTCCCAGCACGGTGTGGATGCCCTGCCGTTGCCAACGGAGCATTGCACAGCCGGCCAGGTCTTGCGTTTCCGGGACAACGCCTTCCAAATCTATTTCAATGACCCTCTCTATCTGGCGAGGGTGGAGAAGGTGTTCGGCCGGGAAACGGTGACGCACATCCGAGAGATGGCCTCCCGCCCGGTCACCCGCCGGCATTACGATGATCTGCCAATAAATGTGCCGCGTTCCCGCCAACAATCCACCACTCCATGATCGTCAGCCGTACGCCTTTCCGTGTTTCTTTTTTCGGCGGGGGGACCGATTATCCCGCCTGGTTCCGCGAGCATGGTGGTGCCGTGCTGGCGACCGCGATCGACAAATATTGCTACATCAGCGTCCGCTATCTGCCGCCGTTTTTTAAACACAAATCGCGGATCGTGTATTCCAAGGTGGAACTGATCAACGACGTCTCGGACATTCAACATCCTGCGGTACGGGGCGTCCTGTCGACCATGGGGGTCACCGACGGATTGGAAATACATCATGACGGTGACCTGCCCGCCCGCTCCGGGTTGGGATCGAGTTCGTCGTTTACCGTCGGACTCGTCAACGCGATTAAAGGATTGAGAGGGGAGATGATCTCTTCCGAGGAATTGGCCCGGCAGGCCATCTACATCGAGCAAGAGGTCCTCAAAGAAAATGTCGGTTCCCAGGACCAGGTCACCACTGCCTGCGGGGGGTTTAACAAAATCTTTTTTTCCTCCAATGGCACATTCAGCCTGCAGCCAATCCTTCTGGGGCCGGAAAAGGTTCAAGCGCTTGAGAACCATCTGATGCTCTTTTTTACCGGCTTTGAACGGTTTGCATCGGACGTCGCGAAAAGCAAAATCGCAAACCTGCCGAAAAAAAAGAAAGAGCTTTTCACCATGCATGAGATGGTGGACGAAGCGCTCAACATCCTGAGCCGGAATCCTTTTGTCGTGGAAGACTTCGGCAAGCTTCTTCATGAGTCCTGGCTGATCAAGCGCACACTCTCCGACCAAGTCAGCACGCCGGAAATCGACTCCATTTACGAGGCGGCGCGTTCGGCGGGTGCGATCGGCGGCAAGATTCTCGGCGCTGGGAGCGGAGGATTCCTCCTTCTCTTTGTGCCTCCGGAGGCTCAGGAGCGCGTTCGGCAGAAGCTCGGACATCTCATTTGTGTGCCTTTCCGCTTTGATCCCATGGGGAGCCGCATCGTGCTGTACCAGCCTAACGGTTTCCGGTGAAAAGGAGAAACATCGCCGGATGAAAAATACGGACGCCATTTTTGTTGCGGGTCATCGCGGGTTGATCGGTTCTGCAGTGGTCCGGAGGTTAAAAACCAAAGGCCACGAGAACATCGTCATTCGCGACCGCGCTCGTCTGGACTTGTCGGATCCCCGCCAGGTGGATGCCTTTTTTGAAGACGTTCGTCCGAAATACGTCATCCTTGCCGCGGGTTACGCCGGAGGAATTCTGCAGAACAAAACCTATCCCGCGGACTTCATCACCCGGAACTTGGCCATTCAACTGAACGTGATTGATGCGGCCCATGAATCGGGCGTCATGCAGCTGGTCTTTTTCGGGTCTTCGTGCATGTATCCCCGCGAGTGCCCACAGCCGATGAATGAGGATCAGCTCCACACGGGCAAGCCCGAGCCCACGAGCATGGCGTACGCCATGGCCAAGCTGGCGGGGGTTGAAATGTGCCTAGCCTACAACCGGCAATACGGAGAGAAGCGTTTCCTGCCGGTGATCCCCAACAACGCCTATGGCCCGTGCGACAACTTCAATCCCGTCTCCTCCCACGTTCTCTCGGCGTTGATCCGGCGCATGCATGATGCGAAAGAGCAAGAGCAAGAAACTCTGGCCCTTTGGGGAACGGGTTCACCCCGGCGTGAATTCGTATACGCCGAGGATGTTGCCGACGCCTGCCTTCATCTCCTTCGCTCAGACTTGAGCCGGATCGAATTCCCAGTCAACATCGGAGTCGGGCGGGATTGGGCCATTCGGGACATCGCGGATATTGTCCGTCGGACGGTGGGATATCAGGGCCTCGTGGAGTGGGACACTGCCAAGCCGGACGGCGCTCCCCGCAAGCTGTTGGACAGCAGCCGACTACTGGCCACAGGCTGGAAGCCGAAGGTCTCCCTTGAAGAGGGGGTTCAAAAAACATACGATTGGCTGCTCAATAATCCGTCAGAGGTGCGCTTGTGATTCAGTATCCATATCAAGGCAAGGGCTATGAGTTTTATCGAGACAACCCCACCGAATATCCCCGGGATTTTTTGCAGTCTCTTTTTCGTAGTATGCTCCGGATCCGGCGGGTTGAGTTGGAGGTGGAGCGTCGTTATCCCGAGGATCAAATGAAAACGCCCATCCATTTGGTCATCGGGCAGGAGGCGGCTTGTGTCGGAAGCGCCGCGGCTTTGCGTCCCACCGATTTGGTTTATTGCGGCCACCGTACCCACGGGGTTTACCTGGCCAAGGGCGGAGATTTGAAGGCGATGATCGCAGAGTTTTTCTGCAAGAGCACCGGTTGCGTCGGCTCGCGCGGTGGATCGATGCACCTGCTCGACAAAAGCGTCGGAATGGCGGGTACGTCCGCTATCGTGGCCGGAGCGGTCCCCATCACGGCCGGAATGGCGCTGGCGGCACAATTGTTGAAAAAGGACACGGTCTGCATGGTTGTCCTCGGGGATGCCGCTACGGAAGAAGGGGCGACCTCCGAGTCCTTGAATTTCGCCGCGCTGAAAAAGCTTCCAATGATTTTCTTTTGCGAGAACAATTTTTATTCGGTCCAATCGCCCCTGAAGTTCCGCCAGCCGGAGGGCGTGGAGATCCATCGGCGTTCGTCGGGGTTCGGTATGCGGGGGGTTTGCGTGGATGGGAACAACGTCTTGGATGTCCATCAGGTGACGAAGGAAGCCGTGGACCGGGCGCGCCGGGGAGACGGCCCGACGTTCATTGAAGTGCGGACCTATCGTTGCCGTGCCCATGGGGGCGCCGGAGACGACAGTGCCACGGGTTACCGCGATCCGAAAGAGGTGGAGGCCTGGATACCTCATTGTCCGGTCGAAATGATGTCGAATTTCCTGGTCAAGAACAACCTCATGACTCTTGCGGAACGAAGCCGGATGGAAGAGGAGATCGGACGGGAAATCCAGGAAGCTTTTGCTTTCGCCCAAGCGAGCCCCGAGCCTTCCGAAGAAGACGCCATGACCCATATTTACCAGAATTGAGGGAGCTGAATGCCTTGGGATGAGGGATTAGTCAATTCATTGATCTACGACGAACCGGATCCGCGTCTGGGCCGGGTGTTGGGTTATGCCCAGGCCGTCAACGAAGCGCTTCAGGTCATGTTGGAAAAGGATCCAAGCGTTTTCGTCTTGGGCCAGGGGGTGGACGATCCCAATGCCATGTTCGGCTGCACGAAAGGCCTCAAGGAGCGGTTCGGTTCTCCGCGCGTTTTCGACACGCCCCTTTCCGAAGACGGAATGATGGGCGTCTGCGTGGGCGCGGCTATGAATGGAACGCGGCCCGTCTATTTCCACAACCGGCCGGACTTCATCGTTTTGGCGTTCAACCAATTGGTGAACCATGCATCGAAAATGTCTTATATGGACAACGGGCAGACGAAGGTTCCCCTGGTGGTGTGGTCGGCGATCGGTCGGGGCTGGGGCTCCGGCGGCCAGCATTCCCAAGCCATCCAGGGGATGTTGATGAATGTCCCCGGCCTGAAAATGGTGATGCCGAGTACCCCCTTTGATGCCAAAGGGCTCATGATTTCGGCCATCGAGGACAACAACCCGGTTCTCATCTTCGAGCACCGCTGGCTGATGAAGCAAAAAGGCATCGTTCCCGAGGGGTATTACCGCGTTCCGCTGGGGAAGGGCATTCTTCGCCGGCGGGGAAAAGACCTCACCGTGGCCGGTACCTCCCACACCCTGGAGATGGCCATGAGGGCGCTAGACAAGCTGTCCCCGGAAGGAATCACGGCGGACGTCATTGATTTTCGAACGTTGAAGCCGCTCGATGAAGACATCCTGTTGGAATCGTTGAAAAAAACGGGCCGACTTTTGGTGGTGGATACGGGTTGGCTCACGGGCGGGGTTTGCGCCGAGATCGGCTGTCTGGCGGCCGAAAAGGCGTTCTCCGATTTGAAAGCGCCGATCCGGCGTGTCGCCCAGCCCGATGTGCCCCATCCGGCCGGCTATGCCCTGGAACAATATGTCTATCCCAACCCCGATAAGATCGCTTCGTCGATCCAGAAACTGTGTGGAGAATAATATGACAATCCAGCAAGATGTGAATGAGATTCGTTTCGAACTTTCCTCCTCTTCGTGGGGGCCGGAAGAAGTGCAAGCGGCCAAGCGCATCCTGGACGGCGGACGCTACACCATGGGCGAGAACGTTCGCGCTTTCGAGCAGGGCTTCGCGCGAAAATTCGGAATAAAACACGGCGTCATGGTTAATTCGGGGTCTTCGGCGAATTTGGTGGCCGTGGCCTCCTTGTTCTACAAAAAGGATCGCCCCTTGAAGCCGGGAGATGAAGTCCTCGTTCCGTCCATCTCTTGGGCCACGACGTATTATCCGTTGATGCAATATGGGTTGAAATTGCGGTTTTTGGACGTGGATTTGCAAACCCTCAACATGGACACGTCGAAGCTCGAGGCGGCCCTCACGCCGCGCACCCGGATGGTGGTGGCGGTGAGCATTTTGGGAAATCCGGCCGCGTTGGATGTGATCCGGTCTTTTTGCGACAAGCACGGCCTATACATGTTCGAGGACAACTGCGAATCGATGGGGGCGGAGTTGGGTGGTAAACCGTGCGGCACCTTCGGCGACATCAACACCTTCAGCCTGTTCTTCTCGCACCACATTTCCACGATGGAAGGCGGAGTGATTTTGACGAACGACGAGGAGCTTCACCACCTCGCCCGGTCCATCCGGGCCCACGGCTGGACGCGGGATCTGCCGCCCGACACGAAGCTGTATCAGAAAAACGACGACGATTTCTTTGAGGCCTATCGGTTCATTCTCCCCGGTTACAACGTCCGGCCGCTGGAAATCAGTGCCGCCATCGGCCTGGAGCAGCTGAAAAAATTGGACGACATGAATGAGATCCGACGTCGGAATGCCAAGTTGTTCGTGGAACTCTTCGCGGGAGACCCCCGCTTCATCATCCAGAAGGAAAACGGAAGGAGCTCCTGGTTCTCTTTCACGGTGATCCTGAACCCACAAAAAGGGATTAATCGCCGAAAAGTGATGACCGCGCTTCGGGACGCGGGCATTCAGTTCCGCATCATCACGGGCGGATGCTTCTTAAGGCATGACGTCATCCGTTATTGTCAGCACGACACGGTGGGAGAGGTCGTGAACGCGAACATCGCTCACGATTGGGGTTTTTTCGTCGGGAACCATCCCAGGGACCTGGCCAAGGAACTCCGATACTTCCGTGAAGTCATTGATCGCGCAGCGCGCTGAACACTTCATTACGAAGGGAAATCAGACCATGAGCTACAAAATACTTGTCACCGGCGGAGCCGGCTATTTGGGATCGACGATGGTGCCCGAACTCCTGAACGCGGGGCATCACGTGACCGTGATCGACAATTTCATGTATCAACAGGCCAGCCTGAACCACGTCTGCCACCAGCCGTCCTTTCAAGTGGTGCGTGGGGATGTGCGCGTGGAAGACAACATCGTTCCGTTGTTGAAAAAAGCGGACGTCATCATTCCGCTCGCGGCGTACGTGGGGGCCCCACTTTGCGATCGTGATCCCGTCGGCGCCACGAGCACGAACCATCACGCCATCACGCTGATGCTGAAGAATTTAAGCCGCGAGCAACGGGTGATCATGCCCACCACCAACAGCGCGTACGGATCCGGGGGCAAGAACAACGAGTGCGACGAGAATTCCCCCTTGTATCCGATCTCCCGCTACGCCATCGACAAGGTGGCCGTGGAAAAAGAACTAATGCAGCATCCCAACGCCGTCAGCTACCGGTTGGCCACGGTGTTTGGGATGTCGCCGCGCATGCGGATCGATCTCCTCGTCAACGATTTTACCTACCGGGCCGTGCATGACCGGTTTGTGGTCCTGTTCGAGAGCCACTTCAAGCGGAATTACATCCACGTCCGCGACGTTGCCCGCGCGTTCTTGCACGCCATCGGGCGCTTCGACAAAATGAGAGGACAGATCTACAACGTCGGACTTTCGGATGCCAACGTGTCCAAAAAGGAATTGTGCGAACGCATCCAGAAATATGTGCCGAGCTTCGTCATTCAAGAGGCGGCTTTCGGCAAAGACACGGATCAGCGTAATTATATCGTCTTGAACGAAAAAATCGAGAGGACGGGATTTAAACCCACCCATTCGCTGGATTTCGGCATCCAGGAACTCATCAAGGGCTACACGATGCTCAAGAACACTAAATACGGGAACGTATGAGCCGGGACTTCGGGCCGCTTTTTCAGGGGAAACGGATCCTCATCACGGGTGGGCTGGGTTTCGTCGGCTCGAACATGGCCCGCCGGTTGGTTTCGTTCGGGGCGGACCTGACATTGGTGGATTCGATGATCCCCGATTACGGAGGGAACCTGTTCAACATCGATGGGATCAAAGACAAGATTCATGTCAACTATTCCGACATCCGCGATCGTTACAGCTTGGATTATCTCGTCAAAGACAAGGACATTATTTTTAATTTGGCCGGGCAGGTCAGTCACATCGACAGCATGGCGGATCCGTTCACGGATCTCGAGATCAACTGCAAGGCGCAATTGTCACTGCTGGAAGCCTGCCGTCACAACAATCCACAAACGAAAATCATTTTTGCCGGCACTCGCCAGGTCTATGGAGTCCCTATGTCCTTGCCGGTCGATGAAAGGCACATTTTGCAGCCGACGGACGTCAACGGGATCAACAATATGGCTGGGGAGTGGTATCACATTCTCTATCACCGCGTTTACGGGATACGAACCGTCTCCCTGCGCATGACCAACACCTATGGTCCTCGCCAACTATTGAAGCACAACCGCCAGGGGTTCATCGC
>JACQPF010000273.1 GCA_016207625.1 Elusimicrobiota bacterium
CCACGGACAATGCCGTCAATGTTCAGTCGCCCGTGGAATCGACTTTCGTCTATGACACTGAGGTCCCGTCGGGCGGTGTGGGCGAGCCGAAGACTCTTTCGGGCCTACAGGGGCATTACCGCGCAAATCAATTGACGACCCTCACCGGCACGGCCCAAGATACAACGGCTGGTTTGGTGGACACGATTGAGATTCGCCTTTCGCGAGACAACGCCGGGATGACCGAATGGTTCAACCCCGCGGGAGCCGGTTCCTGGGACGCCACGCCTCGGATCCTTTCCGCAGCCACCTACGCGGGGGTCGTCTGGACGGCGACGTTCCCCGCCACGGCCTGGCTGGACGGCACCACGAACTATTTCTCCGTGCAGGTGGAGGACAAGGCCGGAAACCGCATGGCACAGGCTTCGACCAATACGTTTGTCGTGGATCATACCTCACCCACCGCGTCCTTGTCCCTCCCGGGCACGGCCGGCGGGTATTACAGAGAATTTGCGAACGTCTTGGGACAGATATCGGACACCTTCGCCGTCAAAGTGACGTCTGTGGCTATTTTCAATAAAGGGAATAACTTCTATTGGGACGATTCCGCACCCGCCGGGTTCAAATCTCCGACGATCAAATGGTATATGGCCACCGGCACAAAAAACTGGAGCCTGGACGCGACGGGGTGGTCCGGCAATCTCAGCGAGGATTTGCGCCTGTCCGTGAAATCGGAAGACGCGGCGGGCAACGTCCAATCCACCATTTTCACACGGGATTTCCGAATTGACAACAGCACTCCGACGTCACAAATCGATAACGTGACGGATGGCGAGTGGCGCAACAGCTTGACGAGCATTAACGGCACAGCGGACGACGGGACTTTGGGCGGATTGGACGGAAATAAGCTGCGCATCCGTCGCCACAAAGACAACACGTTCTGGTCTGGATCGGGTTGGGGCGCGGAAACGCCCTTGGGAACCCTGCGGGATTCCGATGATAATACGGATTTTGGTGGCTCTTCCAGCGAGCCTTGGCATTTTAATTTCAATGACCTCAATTGGAGGACGGGCTATACCGCGGAGCAGATCAGCGGATCTTCCTTCACAATGACGTCCACGGCCCGTGACTTGGCGCGGGACAACAGCGACGTAATCACTCCCCACGAGGAAGACTGGACCACGAAGACGAGCATCAGCTTTTGGTATGACATCGTGAAGCCGACGGTTACCATCGCCTCGCCGGCCAACGGGACCTATCAAAAAGTCGTGCCGAGTTTGACCGGCGAAGCGGGAGACGCGAATTCGGGCATCAAACAAGTGCAGATCCGCATTCGGGAGATAGGCACGGGAACCAGCTACTATTGGACGGGTTTCGGGTATGAGTACAAAGACGCAGACGATTCCACGGTTTGGAGGACAACGGCAGCCGCCACAACATTCGGGTATACGCATTCATGGTCATATCCTTACGCGGGAGACTTGGTGCCTTCTTGGCTGCCCGGGAAACAATACAACGTCTCCGTGCGGGCGGTGGACCGGGCCACCAACCAGACGGATCCGTCCTCCTACGCCTCATCTACCTTTACTTATGACAATGCCGAGCCCATCGTTTACGTCAACACGGCCAAAACGAGTGCGGAGTTGAACGCGCTGGCCACCATCGCGGGGACGGCGTCGGACAGTTTCCCGTTGCGCGTGGAGGTGGAGGTCGAGCGATTGCGGGACGGGGCCAAGTATGAGATGGGCATCAACGACTTTGCGGTGGTGGGGTCCTCCTATAATATCGCAAGCGGGTGGGGGTCTTGGACTTTGGCCATCAATCAATCCGCTCTGGAATCGGGCGCTACCTATACCATTCGCGCCCGGGGGGTGGACCAGGCCGGGAACGTGACGACTGTTGACAATTCGCCAGTGGGGGAAATCCGCGCGAACATTCTTTTTGACACCACTTTGCCGGTTTCCAGCGTGACGTTCCCGACGGAAAACGCTATTTTTAAGGCCGCTGATCTCGTGTCGCCCATCGCCGGGACCGCGTCGGATCCGGCGCCGGGAAGCCCAGCGGGGGCTCAGGCCTCAGGGATCTTCGACACGCGCATCCTCTTGCAGAGGCAGGACACTCTGCAGTATTGGAACGGCGCCGGTTGGCAAGGCGCGGAACCGGGTCCTTGGCCCTCCCAGACCGGCCCCTCCGTGATCAATTGGGAATACAACCTGCCCAGCGTCAGTTCTATGACGTCAGGCGGCACATACAAGGTGTGGTCCCAGGCGGAAGACCAATCCACCAACGCCACCGAAGTCAGCGATACCGGCAACGTGGAGAACCGCACCGCCGGGGGGCCTCCGACGCGGACGTTCCGGTATGACGCCAGCCTGCCCCAGTCCTTCATCACGGCGCCGAACACTTCCAGCCGGCAGAACACCATCAATCAAATCCTGGGGACGTCCCGGGAATACCCGAATCCCTCCCTGGGCATCACCCCGGCCGGGATCCAGAGCGTCTTCATGAATATCACACAGCCGGATTACAACCGTTATTGGGATGGCGATTCCTGGGAAAACGCGGGCGGCGAGGGCGCTTCGGACTGGTCCCACTCCGTTTCCGCCGTCATTGACAACCTATACACCGCGTCGGCCACCTGGCACTACGATATGCCGGACGTCAACTTCTCCTCCAACCGGAATTACCAGGTCCGCGTCCGAGCCGAAGACGCCGCCGGTTCTCCGGGAAACTATGAGACCCTGTACTCCACGCGGACCTTCTTTTTCGACAACCGGCTCCCGCCGTCGAATGTGACCTATCCCTTCACGAACGCGGCACCCTATTTCAACACACTGACCGTCATCACCGGGACGGCCGGGGACGGGGCTTTTGACGAGGACATCGCGCAGGTGCGGATCCGGATTCAGCGGCAAAGCGACCTCCAATACTGGGACGGCGGCGGATGGAGCGGGGCGACATGGAACTACGGCGTGACGGTGATCAACAAAAGCCTGCCGGACCTGGATGAATGGAGCTATCCGAGCCTTCCCGTCGGGCAGTTGAACAACGGAAACACCTACTACATCACCGTGGAGGCGACGGATTGGGCGACGAACGTTCAGTTGTCGCCCCCGACGACCGTCTATTTTGATATTTCAAAACCGACCGTAGGGTTGACCCAACCCAACCAGACGTATCACAGAACGCTCAGCCAAATTCAAGGGGCCGTCGGGGACCTTCCTTTCAATATCTGGGACCGGGTGGAGCTGAAAGTTCAGCGTCAAAGCGATAACCAGTATTGGCAGGGCGACGGGTCCTGGACCGGGGTCGAGACCTGGCGTCTTTCGGATAACACAGTCCCGGCTTCCTGGCAATACCCCTCCGCCGCTTTTGGGGCGGATGTCATTCCAAACTGGGTCCACGGCACGACCTACACGGTCATCGCGCGGGCCTTTGACCGGACGGGGGCGGTCAGCACCGTCTATTCCACACGCACATTTACTTACGACGTCCTTTATCCCACGGCCACCATCACCGTGCCCAACGCTTCGCCCATGGCGGGATTGCCGACCGTATCCGTCAATGCGGTGAACATCAACGAACCGTCTCCGTTGGCGGTGCAGGGCGCCTCAGTCGCGTATCGTCTGACGGGAACGGGATGGTGGGATCCCACCTCAAAGGTTTTCGGCGCGCCGAACAACGACGACCCTCCCTCCAGCGCCTGGGTGCCCGCGACTCTCATCGGCGGATCGACCTGGCAGTTCACTGTGACGGGGTCCTCCGTTCCGCAGTTCCAGGACGGCAGCACCTACCAAATCCTCGCCAAGGCCGTCGATCAAGCCGGGAACGAGACCCCACGTCCCACGGGAACAGGGTTCTCAAGCAATTGGGTGGAATTCTCCTATATGCTTCCCGACCCGGTGGTGAACCTGGTGACCCCCGTCGCGGGCC
>JACQPF010000274.1 GCA_016207625.1 Elusimicrobiota bacterium
CATTCCGCCAGAGCCTTCGCCACTTCCGTCTTACCGACGCCGGTCTGCCCGACGAAGATGAAAGAACCGATGGGCCGCCGGGGGTCCGCCAGCTTCAATCGGCTCTTCCGGATGGCGTGGGCGATGGTTTCGATCGCGGAATCCTGGCCCACCACCCGCCTCCGCATGTTCTGCCCCAAATGGAGCAGCCTCTCCGCTTCCTCCTCGCGCACCCGCTCCACGGGCACGCCGGACCAGCGCGACACCACGCGAGCGATGTCCTCCGCCGTCACGATCCGGCCCGGACCATTTAACCCCGGCAAGACGTTCTTGGCCGCGCCGGCCAGGTCGATCGCGTCGAGGGCCTTGTCCGGCTGAAACCGGTGCGGTATGTAACGCTCGGTCAAATCGACGGCCGCCCGCAGGGCCTCCGGCGAATAAAGCACGCCATGGAAATCCTCATACGCCCGCCGCACGCCGTGGAGGATCCGCAAGGTGTCCTCCCGGCCCGGCGGGTCCACCTGAACCGTCTGGAAAAACCTCGCGAAGGTGTTGTCCTTCTCGACATATTTGCGATACTCATCGAGCGTCGTGGCGCCGATGATCCGCACCGCGCCCTTCTGCAGGGCCGCCCGGACCATCGCGGACGCGTCGATGCTTCCCTCCGCCTGCCCCGCTCCGATCAGCGTATGGAACTCATCCACGAACAAGAGGATCTCCCCGCTCGCGTTTTCAATTTCCTTCAGGAGGTTCATAACCCTCTCTTCGAAATCGCCCCGGTAGGTCGTGCCCGCCACCAGTCGGGTGAGATCCAAAACGACAAGCCGCTTGCCTTGAAGGTTCGGCGGCACGTCGCCGGCGGCGATTTTTTGAGCCAATCCTTCGGCGATCGCCGTTTTCCCCACCCCCGGCTCGCCGATCAATAGAACGTTGTTGCTCTTGCGGCGGTTGAGGACGCGGAGGGCCTTTTCAATCTCAGGCTGCCTTCCCACCACAGGGTCCAGCTTCCCGGCCCGCGCCAAGGACGTCAAGTCGGTCCCATATTTGTCCAGCAGGGGCGTTTTTTGCGAGGGAGTTCCAGGCTCGCGCGGTTTGAGGTCCGGCAACAGCCGCAAGATCTCCCCAGAATCGATTTCCGTTTTCGAGGATTTCTGCGCCCTCTCCGCCAAGTCCCGCAACGACTTCGTGAGCCTTTCCAGAAGCGGAACGACGTCTTGCTCGTCCCGCCCCGTAGCCCCTTCCACAATCGCCTCCAAGGCCTCCAAGGGAAAGGACACGTTGAACTTGTCCAGGAAAGCGTCCTCCAGCGCGTTCAAATAGCGCAGCAGATCGATTCCCTTCAAACGAACACGGGAAGCGAAAAAAGTTTTTGAATTGGCGGCATCACCTTGGAGGAACCGTTTGCCCGCATCTTCCGATAGATACCCGATCAAGGTGAGTCCTCCCGGCCGGGAATGCAAATCTTGAATCATTTTGTGGAACGCGATCGTCGACTTGTGGTTGGCGGACACGTTTTCGAGGGGAATCCCCAATACAATATGGCTCAACCCCTGGGACATATGGACCAGCGTCCTCAACGTGTTCTTCGGCAGCGCTGTTTTTAGGCAGAGGATGCGCCGGCGTTTCAGGGAAAGGGGAAGAGCGGGATCATGCATGAGCCGCCAGGCGAAAATTTTCAAGCCTTCCTGGCAAACGAGCCCAAGCTTCGTCATCCATAGGATTTGTCTCCGGCTGTTCGGCGCGGACAGCATCCGAATCGTTTCCTCAACGGTCTGCGAGATCCCCTCATAGGGTTCGGGGGATTCCCCACCATAATAAAGCTCTTTTGACAGGTCTTCGATCCAGCCCTTTTCAATCATGACGGCGATCACGGACTCGGCATTTTGAATCCGCAACGCCTCCGCCATGACAGCGGCCCCTTCCGGACGCCTCTTCAAGATCCCCTCAAAAAACATCAAGTCGCCCTTGAATGCGTCCTCTCGCAAGATCAATAACCCCGACAACAGAAGCCCCAACGTCCTCGGGGACGCGTGATGGATGATTCGAACCTTCTGCGGCGCCGTCAATCGATGGAACAATGTTGCGGCGCGCACCGGGTCATATCCTTGAATCAAAGAGAGGGCTTCCTCGGTTTTTGCCAAAGAGTCTTCGTCCCCGGCGTTGACCGTTTTTTCGAGGAACGCGGAAATCTTGGCGTCGTCTTTTTCATAAGCGATTTGGACCCCTCCAATGACGAAAAACCCCGGGAGCCCTTTCAACCACGAATCCAGAGAACCCCAGTCGATAAAAGGAACAAATAGGTCGATCAACAACAGCAAGGCGATTGCCGACAAAACGATGACGGCCGTTCGAAAACGGCTTTGGGTCCTCATCTTGTCCACGAAACCGAGCGTCATGAGGCTCCCGGCGAAAAACACCAGATACGCCGCGACAATACGCGTCGGCGGGCCCAATATGAAATAGAGGAGCGTGCCGAAAACAACGGTTCCCCCCAGGCGCTGCGAAAACGTCCGGGTGAAAGGCTGGGTCACCCGTTGAAAGAACCCGTGATAGACGTCTCCTTCCGGCAAACGTTTGAAGAACCCGGCCACCCACCCCGTTTCTTTTTCAATTCCAGCATCTGTTTTTTCATGTCCGGCAAATCGTCTGGTCAAGCGCGCTAGACCGCCCATGGGGACGACGACCAAGAACCACCCGACCAGGAAATGCGCGAACGTCTTCATGAGGAACGAAGCCTTCTCAACCCAAACCTTTCCCTCCATCCACCAACTCCTGTAATTCCCGCCGGCAGGGACCGCATCCAACAATTTTTGAAGGGAATTCTTAAGAGAGATTTCATGCGCTTGGAAAATTTGTTCCCGCCGCAGCATTCCCGCTTCATCGAGGGGCAACTCGGGGTTCCAATCAGCCTCGTAGGCTTCCACCTGCTGGTAAAAGGGGGTCAGCGCCCAAAAGACCCGTGAGGAAAATACGGGGTCCGAAAAGCGGCCCGCGTTGTCGTTGATGAATTTCCGAGCCGCCTGGTCGATGCGCGACCTCATTGAGCCGTGCAAAACCAACGCTCTCAAATAGATCTCCCTTTTCTCTTCACTGAACCGGCTCGCGACCGCGGCCTGGATCGAGACGGCCAACACCGGTCCGGACGGGAAGCCCGAAAGCTCCCCCACTCGGTCCCCATTGACGAACACCCCCTCGGGCATGACGTGAATGAACAGGTTCGTCACGGGCTGGGAGGCTTCTAGAAGCGACAACGCGCTCTTCAAGCGGCCGATGAACGCCTGAACCAAGCCTCCCCGGTAAAGACCCGGATGCACATAAAGGAAAACACGGTCCCCGAATTCCGCGTCGAACGAAATGAGGGAAACCAAGTCTCTAACCGGCAAACCTTGGGCCACCGCCAAAAACGGAAACCGGTTCTCCCGCGCGTAACCCCACCCGCGGGCCTGGCCGTCGGCGATGGCTTTCTTGACCGCCGCGGGCCATTTTTCGAAAACTGCCATAAAGAGCGGGGCTAGGTTGGCGGACGAGGCCGCCGTCAGCGGCGGTTCCTCATAAACGCCGTCGGGGCGGAAAACCCGCAGCACCTGTCGCCCATCGTCCATCCGCCGGGTGAACAGCGGCACGAGGAAAGCCACCTTTTCGAACATGGCGTTGGACCGAAGCGCCTTGTCGAAGATCACCCAGGGGGTGTTCACATATGCCTCATAAGTCTGGGCGAAATCCTCGTTGGCGTTCGTGGCGGCATAATGGTCCACGAAATCGTTCGGGCCCCGGCTCACCGTGTGGTTCAATTGCCACCGCATCTTTTCCAGCAGAGTGAGGGATCCGTGGAACAGGTTGTGGGCGATTTCATGGCTCAGCGTGCGAAGCGAATATTCTCGAGTCACGTTCGAGGCCAGGTCGATTTGGTGGAGGGAAGGGTAATGCACGCCGCCGATCTTTCTTGTTGTCGGCGTGTACAATATGGAGGCCAAGCCCTCGATATGGGCTTTGGGAAGACCGAGGATCACTTGCCGGAAGGCCCGCCTTTCCTCATCCGTCACATGCATGATCCGCACCCGGGATTCGCCATGTTGAACGGGTGGCCACAGGGAATCAAGAGCGGCGTGCCCGCCTTCTTGCGCTCCCAGAAGGACCATGATCGCCAACAGCGGAGTCAAAACCGCGTATCGATTCTTCTTCGTGATCCGGGTGATCAGGAAAGCGGACACCAGCAACGCCGCGGAAACCAGCCCGTAGAACAAGCCCCAGCTCCCGAATTGAACATACGGCCCGTAGAGCATCGCTTCGTCCACGTTGGGGCAGGTTAAAATGCCTCGTATGGTGAAACCCAACACTTGCGTCAAAGAAACCCACATCGATTGCCAACCGCCGAAAAACGGAAAACTCCATTCCCATGCCATGCCGCCGGCTTGGGCCGCCAGGACCGCAAAGGACCCCAGGACCATATATAGAAATGCCCCCTGAAATTGCCGCCGAACAAAACTTTTAGTCCGCTGAAAAAACCCCGGCCCGCCCTTATAGATAAGGATACGAACCTCATCAATCATCCCTTCCATGACATCCTGGCCTTGATGTTTCCTTCTCATTCTCTCCCACCGGCGTTCGCCCTTGGACCCCTTCCGGGCAATGGCGAAGCAAACCCTCTGCGGGCCCATGTTCACGATCCCACGAAGGAAATCCCGCCGTTTCCGGCCCACGCGTTTGACGTGCACAGGCATTTTGAGCTCGTCCTGGAGATCATTTTCAACCGCTTTCATCAGCGCGGGTTGTTCCTTCGTCGCCATCAATCCGCCGCAAGCCGCCAGAGAAAGGCCGCCGTACAACGTGACAATCGTTCGCTGAAGCACTTCCCCAAGATAGGCGTATTCAGGAATCTGGTTTTCGGCCGTCCCCAGGGGCGGGTTGAGATAAAGCCGGTCCCCCAGCATCAACTTGTCCAGGGGGCGCTTTTCCCCGGTGAAGAACGCGAGGTATTCAGTTCCCTTCCCCGCCGGTTCCATCCGGGGAGCCACCACGACGGTGGAGTATCCCCGCTCGGACAACAGCCCCATGAGCGCGTCGGTGTGAAACCCCCCCGCGACGAGAACGGCGAAAGCTTCGTCCGTATTTTTCTCTCGCTCGCCCCGGCCTTCCAGGCCGCGAATGAAATTGGCGGCCAACGCCTTGTTCCGCTCAGTGGCGCACCGATAAAAATCCTCAAAAGGTTCTCGAACTTCTTTCCAGCGCCCATCGGCGGCGGGGTCATGTCCACCCAACACCTTAAGCCTTCGCGGTATTTCATTAATGGACTCGCGGCGCCGGAGATATTTTGCCCATTCCTCCGCCGTTAAATTGTTGGATAGGAGTTTTGAGGCGAGGCCGATGTCTTCGGAAACGGCAAACGCTTCCATTTGTTCCGTCGTGGGTTCGAGGAACGACAGAACGTCCTTTTCAAAAACGTCCGTCTCTTGCCGCAGGAGGGCCGGGTCAATCTGCTCAGCCGCAGACACGCATTGCATATAGACGCTGAAATGAGGAAAGCCTTCCATGCTCAGCCCCGCGGATTCCATCACTTGCCCCAACAACCCATCATGCCTCGCCGGAGCCAACTTCGACAAGGCTTCCTTCTCCGCTTCCGAAAGCCGGCTCACGAGTTCCTCAATCAACCGGGCACGCTCATGCTCCACCCGTTGGAAATCAAGGGACTTCTCTAAGGAAAAAACCTTGATGAATTTCGCCGTTTGTGGAAACCGGGAGGGAGCTGGCTCCAGGAAACCCGCCAGCCCTTTGATGTAGGTGGATAGGGAGGATCGTCCCGCGAGAAACGGCTCGCGGATGTGATCGAGCTCCGCCAGTTTGGGAGGAAGCACCCGTTCCTTCAGCGCTTCCAGCTCATTTCGCCATTGGCCGAGCCGCTGCTCCGCCTCGGCCCGGACAGGAACGGATTTTTGAAAAGCGGTGATGTTATTCCGGTAAATGTCGATGTCTTCCACGCCGAAAAGAGGCGGTTCCCGCTCAGCAATGAAGCCGAAATGCTCCGCGCCCGTCAAGAAACCGCCTTTTAACAGGAAATCCGCGATTTTCCGTCTTAAATCCGCCCCCGGAAGCCGCCGATAAGGCTCGAGGCGCAAAGGCCCTGCGGCCCCCTCCAAACCCACGAAAACCGGACCCTTCCCCTCATTCGCCGAAAAACCGCTCAAAATCCGTGAAATATTCTCCTGCGCCTCCTGAAAATCGTGCGCGTCCTGCAACAAGATCACCCAGGGCCGGCCTGGTTTTTCGGCTCGGACTGTTTTTTTGACTTCCCCATACCCGGACGGGATGTTCAAATAAGAATGTATTTCCTGCGGTAGGCGTGAAGAGAGGAACAAGTTCTGCGGCAAGGTCTCTGAGGCGTGAACCGATAGGGCTTCTTTCCGTTTTTGCCAAAACCCGGCTTCCGCCAGCGAGAGGGCCACCGAATTGAATACGATGGTCAACGCCAGAAGACAGCGGATGATGCGGTTTCTATTCAAGAAGACTGCGGACCACGTCGGAGAATTCATCGGCTTGGAACGGCCCTTCCATGATGCGGTTGGCGCCGAGGCTCATGATTTGGTCCCCGTCCCGGTTGTCGTCCGCATAAACGAGGATCCGGGTTTGAGAGAAGGAGCTGTCCTGCCGGACGGCCCGGCAGATCTCCGCGCACCTCGGCTCGATCTTGGGCATGTGAAGGATCAAAACGTCCGGCGCGTAGATGCCGGCCAACCGCCCCGCGGAGAAATAGTTGTTGGCGATGTACACCTCCAAACCCATGATCCCATGGAGCGCCTTAAGGAACACCTCTCCCGCGACGGGGTTCTCGTCAATCAAAAGGACCCGCCTCTTCATGGGATGCCGGATGAACTCGTCCTGGATCTGCCTCAACGACCAGCCTTGCTCGGCCAAATGGCGGATGCGGGACAGGCGCCGAAGGACCGTTTTCTCATGGAACCGCTTATGCCCGCCTTCCGTCGTGATGAACGGCAGCAAGCCCGAAACGGTGTAGTAGCGCATGGTCGACAAGGAAAGGCCGGCCCTGCGGGCCATCTTTCCGATGGAGATCAGCCCCGACAAGCTATGGAGAGCCGGCGCCACACCGGCTTCTTCAACGATCATGACTCAACTCCTATTTCAGCAGGATGGCTTACGGATCAATTATCGCAGAGGAGGGTGAATGACTTTGGAGGGAACTTTGAAGTAAATCTGAATTCGAGGCTCAATAATCCTTTAATTTGTATCCCACGCCGTGGACGTTCTCAATCGAATCGCCCAAAGGCCCCAGCTTCCGGCGAAGGTTCTTCACGTGGGCGTACAGCGTTTCGGAGGAGGCGTCCCTTTCGTTTTCGGAGAGGTAGTCGATCAGGTTCTTGTAGCTGACGACATACCCCTTTCGCCGCATGAACAGCTCAAGCAGGCTGTACTCCGTCCGGGTGAGGGCGATCTTCTTCTTTTTGGCCGTGACTTCCTGCCGGTCCAAATCGATGGAAATGTCGCCCACGCTTAAAATATTTTCCAGCTTCCCGGCGTTTTTCGTCCGGCGAAGCAGGGCTTCAATCCTCGCCAAAAGCTCGTTGATGGAGAAAGGCTTTGGCAAATAATCGTCGGCCCCGCCTTTCAGCCCCCGGATCTTATAGGTTTCCTCCTTTAAAACGCTCAGCATGATGATGGGAATGCCGGCCGTTTCGCGCTGCTCTTTGAGGATGTCCAGGAGCTTCATCCCGGAGATGCCGGGCATCTCGATGTCCAGAAGGATGAGGTCGACGTGGTTGTCTTTTAGGAATTCAATGGCCGAGTTCGCCTCCCCCACGCGATGGGCGCGATACCCGCTCTTGTTCAAAACGGAATAAATGATCTGGGACATGCTTTGGTCGTCATCAATGATTAAGACGGAAATGCTCATATGGTTTGGCTTTCCTCTTTGATTGCTGGAAATGTGAGAACGAATCGCGTCCCCGCCCCTTTTTCCGATTCTACCCGGATCGACCCGCCCATATCCTCCACGGTTTTTTTGACGATGTACAAACCCAATCCTGTGCCCACTTTGCCCTTCGCGCGCTGCTCCGCCACTTGCGCCTGATAGAACGGCTCAAACAGCCGGGGCACGTCTTCCGGGGCGATGCCGATCCCCGTATCCGAAATGCACGCCTCGACGCCTTCTGCGCCTTCCCTGGCCGACAGTGTGACCAGCCCTTCTTTCGGGGTATATTTTAACGCATTTGAGACCAAATTGGCGACCACATGATCAAATCGTTCCGGATCTACATGGACCGCCGGAAGCTGCGTTGGAATGTCCGCCACCAAAGTGATGCCCTTTTGTTTCGCCACGATCCCATACAGAGTTTGGATCCTCCGGGCGGCGGCTTCAAACCGCACCGGTTTCGGATGGTACTCCATGAACCCCGCCTTGATCTTCGCGGCGTCCAGCACGTTCGAGACGAAGATGTTCAACCGCATGGCGTTGTCGACGATGCGGATCAGCATGTCCCGGTATTCCGCCGTGAGGCTGTTCTTCATCTCCCCCATGTTCAGCATGTAGTCCACGTGCATCATGATGGCGGACAACGGCAGCCGCAAATCGTGCGACACGGTGGAAATGAACTGGTCCTTCATCTCGTCCAGCACGGACAGGTTGCGCGCCATGGAGTTGAACCGCTTCGCCAAATCCCCCAATTCGTCATGGCTGTCCACCTGTATTTCCGTCTGAAAATTCCCCTTCCCGATCTGGTCGGACCCCCACACCAGCTTCCGGATGGGCCGTGTCAAAAGATAGGTGAGCCACAGCGCCGCCGTCAACCCGACGCCCAGCACCAGCAGGGCCGCCGTCACAACACGCCGCAGGGTCCGCCGGAGAGCCTCCTCAATGGTGGTGCGCTGATATTCCTCCGAAAAACCCATCACCACGCGTCCACCTTTTTCCGGAATGTCCTGAATGCGGACGGAGGTCTCAATCGCCCCGCCCGGCTTCGCTCCGGACCATTCTGAAATGTCCTTATGAACGAACCGCGTATCGGAATGCGCCAGGACAACGTCCGCGTCGGTCACGTAATAGGCGTACATCACCGAAGGCTGGTTATGGAAAAGCTGCACGAAATGGATCATGAACAGCTCGTCGTTCACCACCAAGGCCTGCCGGCACACCTCGGCAAAGCTGGACAATTGATGGCCCCGTTCTTCCAAAAAATCATCTTCGATTTGTTTTTTTTGAAGCAGGTAGGTCACAATCGCGATGGAAAAAACGCTGATGAAGATAACGATGCAGGTGAACAAGCTGAACTTGGTCCGGATTCTCATTTGTATGATCGGCCGATATTCCTTTTGGCGGGTCCTATCGATGGTCGATGCCGACTTTTTTCCAGGCCGCTCGGACGGCGGTTTGCTCCCGGCCGCCGCTCCCGAAGAGCTGGCCGGCTTTTTGGAATGAGGTGCGGGCCGCGTCCTGGAACCGGCTCCGCGGCGTGAGGGCCAGGAGGGTTTGATACCAGATCAGGCCTGTTCTTTCCCAGGCCCGGCCGCCGATCCCCATGGCCGCCAGGTAAAAAGCGTGATTGGGAATGCCCGAGTTGATGTGCACGCCGCCATAGTCCTCAGGCCCTTTGTAAATGTCACGAATGTGGGCCGGCTGGGGGTCGGACCCGATGTCCGGGTCGTCGCGGTACGCGGTTCCGGGCGCGGCGAAACTGCGCAGGGCCCGCCGCGTGGAGGTCTTTACGAGGATGTCGGCGCCCACCAGCCAATCGGCCTTTTTGACGTCCTGCTTTTTCCGCCATTGCTTGACGAGGATCCCCATGACGTCGGCGAAATGTTCGTTCAAGGCGCCGGGCTCATCCTGGTAATCGAGGTTGGCAGTGTGCGTGACGACGCCGTGGGAAAGCTCATGGCCGACCACGTCCAGGGATTTGGTGAAACGCACGAAGACCTTTCCGTCCCCGTCGCCGTAGGCCATCTGCTCGCCGTTCCAAAAGGCGTTGCTGTATCCAGCCCCCACGTGCACGCTGGAGATGAGGGCCATGCCCCGGTCGTCCAGCGAGTTGCGCCCAAAAAGTTTGGAATAGAAATCGTAGGTCGCCCCGGAGTGGTCGTAGGCCTCGTTCGCCGCCGCATCTTTTAGTCGAGGGCCGCCTTCGGAGCGGATGAGCCGCCCGGGGAGGACGTCGCGGTGTTTGGCGTCATAAATCAGCCTGTGCTTCCGACCCTCGGGAGAAGGGATGGCGGACATGGCCGGCAAAGCCGCCAGGGTACGCCGCACCGCCCGTGCCTCGGCCGAAGCCGAAAGGTTCGCCAACGCAAACCGCCGGACCTGTGGATCCGGCGAAACCGCCATTTTTTCAAGGATGAAGGGAGGGACGATGTGGCAAAGGTGCCCGCCGGTGAACGGCCTGGCCTTTTTGGAAAGGAAACGGACGAGGGGAGCCAACTCTCGGGGAAGCGTCATTTCGTCAAAAAACAGCTCCTGTCTTTTCTCTCCATCATTGACGATGAGATGGTAGCAGATCACATCACGACCGCATGCGGAACCGGCTTTCGCCGGTCGCAGGGCGAGCGCCGCTTTCAACCCGGCGCAAGCGGATCGGGGCAAATCCGCGTCGGTCCCCTCGTACCTCTTGCGCAACCCGCCGAATCCCCCCGACTCAACGAACATAATACGGATGGCCGGCTTCACCCTCGCACTATATCAAAAACCACTCCCAAAAACCATCGCCTTCCAGCGAAAAACATTCACTTTCATACAGCCGCGTGGCGGGATTCGATGATGTCGGTCAGCTTATGTTGTTGGACGGTGGAAAGCTCAGAGGAAGCGCACATTTGCAGGAGCATCTTTTTTGCGCCGAGCAGTTTTTGAAAAGAACTCGACATGGACTTGGGATCAATTTTTAGGAAAGCCGCCAAAGCCTCAAAATCCGGCCGCGACAGCTTGTTCTGCTTCCCGTTGATGGTGAGGGCGGAGTCCGCTTCCTCGGGGAGGTAGACCTTGGAAGAAACAAAGTCATAACACGGGGCAAAAGAAATGCGTCCCTCTTTATCGGTTAACAGCGCCCAATTTTTTAGGTGCATGTCGCCGTTGCCGATCAAAAAACACAAGAACGCCCGCTCGAAGAAATCGATAGAATCCAACCCGACGTTGGCCGCATGTTTGCGAATCACTTTTCCCACCTGCTCCAGAGAACCTCTGTATTTGTCTTCGCTCCCAAGAATTTGAAACATCGTTTCTTTCTGTAATTTCGTTCCGTCATCTAGCCGGTCAAACCTTTTTATGATGTAGCAAAGCTTACCGTCGGACATGGGGAAAAGTCCATGGGGTGGAACGGGCATGTTCAATTCCGCCGCCATGTTCATGCAGAGGTTTTCGTTCTGCGGGAGCTCGGGATACTGGGTGGGATCCGGCTTCAGAATATACGTGCCGCCCTCGGCCACGGTTTCCAACGTCCAGGTATCGGGATTGATGCGGACCGAAAGTTTCATCTGCACGCCGGGAATGGACATGCGCGCGCCGGTTTTAACCACCTGGGCAGGAATATCCGCGAGGCCAAAGGGGATGGCCGGCACTGTCGGTTTGCCAAAGAGGTCTTTGAGACATTTGGGGTGATGGTGCGCGCCGTTATCCAGAGGCTTCTGGCAGCAGAGACAATTTCTATTCATTTTCGTCGCCTCCCAACGGCTTTACGCTCACCGCGCCGATGGGGTCTCGCCCCGTGTGGAGCAATAGACGGAACTTGTCGTCCTTATCAATCTTCGCCGCGGTGCTCGTTAATTCCAAAAGCCATCCCTCGGGCAGTAGCCCATCGAAAAAAGAGAAGAGCCGGGGAGATTCAAATTTTTCCACCCGTAAAGAAAATGACAGGCTGATGGCGCGCGCGTTCGGTTCGTTGAGATAGCTGGAATCATAAATGAACTCGTAGCCCTTGGCTTTTTTTGAAAGAACGCCGGCCCGGCGGCCCTGGAAAAAAACGGCGGCTTTCAGCGGTGTGTTTTCCATTTCACTCTCTCGGCATGTCCACGGGACCCAGGCATTTGCCAAAAAGGACCAGGACTTTGTTGACCGTGTCGGTTCGCAAGGAGGCTTTGCCCTGCTCCAAGTCGCGGATGAAGCGGATGCTGGC
>JACQPF010000270.1 GCA_016207625.1 Elusimicrobiota bacterium
CCCCACAAGTCACTCTGAGCCACGATGGGAGCGAGTTGCGCCTCGCCCCTCTCTTGGTCGCCGTGGCCAATTGCAAACAATACGGTTCAGGAGCCAAAATCGCCCCCAAGGCCGTCGTAAACGACGGGTTCCTGCATCTGGTCGTCGTGAACCGAACGCCCTGGTATCGTTTGATTCGTTATCTGCCTAACCTATTCAACGGAACTCTCGATCAGGCGCCTTTCCTGAAAACGACCCTGACGAAGGAACTCCATGCGGAGTTTGATAGGGAGATCCCCTATCACATCGACGGAGAAATACGATTTGGCGGGACGAAATTCTCGGCAACTATCGAGCCTCAAGCCTTGACTCTCCAGGTGCCGCGCGAATACCGAGTTTCCTAGCTAATCCTTTCCGCAGCCCCTTCGCAGAGCGAAGGGACGCGTGATGCGCCATAGGCGCGAGGCGAGCTTCAAGGACAACGGCGGTCCGCGATGCCGCTAGGCATCGTCCCGGTTTGTCGGACGGGAGAGGACCGACGGCCCCGTTAGTCAAACCGATAATGTTTCCGGATCCGCTCCAAAACGTTCCAAACGCATGTCAAGCCGGGCGGGAACGTCACCAGATCCCCCGGGCCGAACTCCACCACGCCGTCGTCCGTCTTCACCCGGGCTTTTCCCTCAACAATGTAACAGGTTTCCCGGCTGTCGTAGGACCAATCGAACGTGGAGGGCTCCTTCGTCCAAATCGGCCAGGTGCGGACGCTCATGCGGGCCAGCGTCCGCTCATCGGGCCGCTCGACCACGATTCTCGGCAGGGTCTGGGGCGTCATTGGGGCGCCTCTTCCTGAATCACGGCTCCCAGGATCAACCCGCCCACGGTGAACTCCGCCCAAGCGCCCAAGAACCATCCAGCCGCGATTTGAACGGTGATCGGCATGTAGCTGTATGAACCTAATCCCATGGAGACGCCCGTGCCGAATCCGAGGATTGCGCCGTAGAGAAGTCCGTTCGAAAGCGATTTTTTCGTCACCAATCGCTTGTATGCCGCGGAAAACGCCAATGCCGCCAACACGGTGACCACATGCATCAAACCCATCTTCATTTCCGGCATGGGCCGCCACAGATGTGCCGTGGCCTCATAGGCCTTGCCGAGAATGAGCGAATGGATCACGAGGTCCATCGCCGTCCAAGCCAGAAATACGCCCACAACCGCCATAACGAAACGTTTCATGAGCTCCTCCTGTGCTGCTTGTTACGGTGTTCACAAACAAATATACCACCTTATTTCACCTTTGAGAAGACGGACGGGTTGTTTTTTGCCCTTGACACGTTAGCTATACGGATGTATAGTAAGCGCATGACATTGCCTTTAACACATAAACAACAGAGGATTTACGACTTCATAGAAGAACAAATCGAGCGAACAGGCCTACCGCCGACGTTCCGAGAGATCGCTCTGCGTTTCGCGATTTCCGTGAGAGCCGTCCAAGACCACGTCGCCGCGCTGGAAAAAAAAGGCTCGGTCAAAAGGGCGAAAGAACGCGCGCGGGGCATCCTGATCGCGGCCCATCAGAATTCGGGCGTGAAAGTCCGCCTTCCCATTTTAGGGAGCGTTCCGGCCGGCCGCCCCGTGGAGGCCATCGCCCAAGCGGAGGACTTCCTTTCCATAAACGAGGACATCGCCAAGCGGGCCAACTTCGTCCTGCGGGTGAAAGGCGACAGCATGTTCCCCAAAATTGAGGACGGGGATTTGGTTTTGGTCCGCTCCGCGCAAACCGCCGAGGATGGAGAGATCGTGGTGGCGTATTTTCAAGAAGACGGCGAAGTCACCGTTAAGAAATTGCGCAAGCGGAGCCGCCGCGTTTACCTGGAAGCCATCAACCCCGCCTATCCCCCCATTGGTGAAAAGCCGTTCTCCATCGTCGGGACGGTGACGAGCCTCATCCGCCCCGACCTCTCATGAACCGGCTGACCGGCCCAATCTTTCAAACTTAAAATTTCTCTGTTGTTTTTTGCAAGCAAGTTCTATAATAAGGGCCATGTTTGGGTTGACGATGATTCATCGTCGACTTGTCAAAAGGTTTTCGTCCTCGTGGTTATGGCTGTTGGTGTGGCTCCTCCTGTTCTCCTCCGTTCCCGCGTCCGCTCAGCCCAAAGACACCTCTCGTCAAAACACATCCGAAACCGTTCAGGACTCCAGCGACAAGTCGCCTTTCCGCAGGGTGTTCCATTATTTGGGGCTCGATATCGGCCGAGGCCGGGAAACGGATCCGGATCACCTCGATCCGTCTCCCCCCCATGGGCTCAACCGCTGGCTGGAGGGATGGGATTCCCGGTTCGTCGTGCGAGACGACCGCGTGGGGTTTCGCGCCCAATACCGGCGGCCCTCAATAGTTGAAAAAATCAGCTTGAGTTATGAACGGCGGACAGACATCCCGGATCGGCTGGGGATCGGCCGCACGAGAGACTACGTCCTCAACCGGATGAACCAGGGGGTTCCGCGCCAGGAGCATGGCTTCCTGATCGGAGCCGCGGTCGCCTTCAATCCATCTTGGGGCCTCAGCCTCACACACGACGAGCTGTCGATCAACGATGGAAAGGGCCATTTCATGCGATGGCGGTCGGGAGCGAAC
>JACQPF010000271.1 GCA_016207625.1 Elusimicrobiota bacterium
GAGATGGGGCTGCGCTCCGAGGATTTTGTTCCGGATGTCTTCCCGGAACCCCGTCATGACGGCCAGCGTGGCGATCAGCGCGGCCACGCCCACCATGACCCCCCCCACCGCTATGGCGGACGTCAGCAAGCCGCCCAAGGTGTGGCGGTTGCCTTTCAAATATCGCAATGCGATGAACAACTCGAATGGCATCAGGATTTATCCGCTGGGGCTATTGCGGTCGTAAGAGAGGGAACAAAATGACTTCACGAATGGAATCCGTGCCCGTGAGGATCATGGTGAGCCTGTCCACGCCGATCCCCAGTCCTCCGGCCGGAGGCATGCCGTGCTCCAGGGCGATGAGGAACTCCTCATCCGCCGGCATCGCCTCTTCATCCCCCTCCTGGCGCTGGCGGGCTTGCTCTTGGAAATGCGTCCGCTGAACATCCGGGTCGTTCTGCTCGGAGTAGGCGTTGGCCACCTCTTCCCCGGCGATGAACAGCTCGAACCGTTCGGCGATCTCTGGGTGCTCCGCGTTTTGCTTTGCCAATGGCGAAAAGGCGGCCGGGTAGCCGAACACGAAAGCCGTGGACGGCAGGCGGGGAAGGATCTTCGTGTCCAGGATCGCTTCAAAACACTTGTGGTCGGGCATCTTGTCGCTGACGGGGAGGCCCAGCTTTTGGGCGGCGGCCCGCCATCCGTTTTCACGGCACAGGGCGAGGTAATCCAACCCCGCATACTCCGGGAAGAGGCCGACGAGGGACAACCGCGCGAAGGGCTCGGCCAAGG
Organism: Elusimicrobiota bacterium; assembly: GCA_016207625.1. GTDB lineage: Bacteria > Elusimicrobiota > Elusimicrobia > FEN-1173 > FEN-1173 > JACQPF01. The sequence continues at coordinate 769 of JACQPF010000271.1, forward strand.
AAAACCGTCGGCCGCGATATTCGAAAACCATTCCTTCGAGCTTGCCTTCGGGCACGATGTCCATTGCGGCCTTCCGGATGATCTCTTCGACCAAATCCATCATGCCTTGATAGTCGGTGTAGGCTTGGTAGGCCTCGAGAATCGTGAACTCGGGGTTATGCCGGGTGTCGATGCCCTCGTTCCGAAAACACCGGCCGATCTCATAGACCCGCTCCAGACCCCCCACCAGGAGCCGCTTTAAAAAAAGCTCAGGCGCGATCCGCATATAGAGGTCCATATCCAGCGCTTCGTGATGGGTGATGAAGGGTTTCGCCGCGGCGCCACCGGGGACGGCCTGCATCATGGGCGTTTCCACCTCCACGAAACCTTTTTCGTCCAGCACGCGGCGCATGGCAGCGACGATCTTCCGCCGGTTCATGAATTTTTGACGCGCCTCCTCATTGGAAAAAAGGTCCACCTCGCGGCGTCGGAAACGGATTTCCACATCCGTCATGCCGTGGAATTTTTCCGGGGGAGGCCTGAGGGCTTTCCCGAGGATCTTCCAGGATTTGGCCCGGATCGTGATTTCGCCCGTCTTGGTGCGGAACGGAACGCCCGTGACTCCGAGGATATCCCCCAAATCCGCCTGATCCTTGAAGAGCTTATAGGACTCCTCGCCCAACTCATCCTTCCGGACATAAACTTGAATGCGCGCCGTCCGGTCCTGAACGTGCGCGAAAGCGGCTTTGCCCATGTCCCGGCGAGTCATGAGGCGGCCGGCGACGGAAACGGTGTCCTCCGCCATGCCCTCAGGCCCAAGCCCTTCATATCTTTGAAGGACCTCCTTGGCGGCATGTGAAATCTCAAAACGCGTCGGATAAGGGTTGATCCCCGCCTCGCGGAATTGTTGGATCTTGGCGCGCCTCTGCGCGATCAGTTCGTCCAGCGTATGCGGGAGTGCGTTCGGTGAGTTAATGAGAATGCTCCTCTCTGTTGTCCTTCAAAAACATGTCATTTTATCCCCTTAAAAAGGGGTTGTCAAAGCAACAAAACCGGCCCTGTCACACGTTTTCCACGGAACGGCGGGGTTTCTCGCCGCTCAGTTTCCACCCCAGATAGGCGTTGATGAAAGGGTCCAAATCGCCGTCCATCACCGAGTTGATCTGGGATGTCTCATGCCCGCTGCGGAGGTCTTTCACCATCTGATACGGCATGAACACGTAGGAGCGGATCTGGTTCCCCCAGGCGATATCGCCTTTGGAGTCGTAGTGTTTCTCAACGACGGCGCGCTGTTTCTCCAGTTCCAAATCGTAGAGCTTGGCCTTCAACATCTTCAAGCACATGGCCTTGTTCTTGAATTGAGAACGCTCGTTCTGGGATTGAACGACGACCCCCGAGGGCGCATGGGTGATCCGGACCGCCGATTCCGTCTTGTTGACATATTGCCCGCCGTGGCCGCCCGCGCGGTAGGTGTCGATGCGCAGGTCCGCCTCGTTGACTTGGACATCGATATTGTCGTCGATTTCCGGCAACACGTCGCTGGCCGCGAACGAGGTGTGCCGGCGCGCGTTTGAATCGAAAGGCGAGATCCGGACCAGGCGGTGTACTCCGGCTTCCGATTGAAGCAAACCATAGGCGTAGGGTCCGTTCACAAGGAAAGTGATCCTCTTGATCCCGGCCTCTTCGCCCGGAAGAACATCGGTGATCTCCACCCGGAACCCCTTGGATTCCGACCATCGTTGATACATCCGGAAGAGCATGTCCACCCAGTCGCACGCCTCGGTTCCGCCGGCGCCGGCGTGGAGGGAGACGATGGCGTTGTTCCGGTCCATGGGGCCTGCGAGCTTGGCTTTCGTGGTCAGGTCCCCCACGGACTTTTCGAGCGACTGAAGGCCTTTGATCGCCTCCTGCAACTCGCCCATGTCCTCGACTTCCCGGGCCAATTCAAAGTGGGCATGCCGGTCCTGCCATTCGCGGTCGAGGCGGTCCCATTGGGTGGTTTGTTCCCGGAGGACGTCCGTCTCTTTCATGGTCTTTTGGGCTTCCTGCGGGACATCCCAAAAAGCGGGTTGGGCGGCGAGGGCCTCGAGTTCCTTCAGCCTCTCGCGTTTCTTGGGGACGTCAAAGAAACCTCCCGAGCTGGTCCAGGGAGTTCCTGACGCGGTCGAGCGTTTCCTGCGTTTCCTTGAACATGATGAGATATCCTATCTTTTCCGTCGATATCCTGTCAACAAAAGCAACCCGTCGCGAAGCCACCCGATCAGCACGACGAAGACGCAGCCCCAGGCGAACACGTCGCCGAGCCGAACGTAGATCGTCTCCCCCGCGACCGCCTGCGGTTTGCCGCGCAAGACAGCGCGTTGCGATAGGCCCGTCCGGGCCGCCACGCGCCCGTGGGGATCGATGAATCCCGAGATCCCCGTGTTGGCCGCCCGGATCACCCAGGTCCGCGTTTCGACGGCGCGCAGAACGCTGGCGATGAAGTGTTGTTCGGGCGCGGCCGTGTTGAGATACCAGCCGTCGTTCGTCATGTTGATGGTGATCTGCGCCCCGTCCACAACGAAGCGGCGGATGATGTCCGGGAAGAGGGACTCAAAACAGATGTTGGCGCTGAACCGGCCCCACGGCGCCTGGAAAACCGTTTCATCGCGAGACCCGGCAAAATCGCCCAACTCATTTAAGACGGAAATCCAGCGGGAAAAAATCTTTTGAAGCGGGATGAACTCGCCGAATGGCACGAGATGTTTTTTCCGGTATTGGCCCAGGAGTTCCCCGGACGGAGAGAACAGAAACGCGGCGTTGTAATCCTTCCCCTGTTGATGGGTGGCGGCGCCGATGAGGAGGAAGGAGCGGGTCTCGCGGGCCAGCTCCTGGACCCAGTTGAGGTACTTGGGCTCGTTCGGAATCCATCCGGGCACCGCGGTTTCCGGCCAGACGATAAAGTCGGACCCGATGCCGGCTTCATGGGCCAGCTTCGTGTAGACATCGACGATGTCGTCTTCATACGCCTGGTCCCATTTAATGTATTGATCGATGTTCCCTTGCAAAATGGCCGTCGCGACGGGCGGCCCGGCCGCGGAAAGAGGCGCATTGAATAGCTTAAGGCTCCAGAGGGCGAGGAGTGCCGCCGCCACCAGCGAGGGAACCAGGCGGCCGAGCCAATTCCAGCGCTTTTCCATTAAGTCCCGGACAAGGAAGGCCAGCAAGGCGTTCACAAGCATGATGAAGAAAGTGACGGCGTAGGCGCCCCCGACCGAGGCCAGGGATAACCATTGGGGGTGTTCCCATTGTGAATATCCGGTGAGGAGCCAGGGGAACCCCGTAAATAGATGCGCACGGGCGAATTCCAGCGCCGTCCATCCACAGGCGATGACGATGGGGCGCGACCACGCGGGATGGCTCTCCATTTTCCGAATGAACAAGCCGAAGACGCCCCAATAGAGAGCCATGTATCCCGATAACGCCGTCAAGGCCAGGAGGCTTGTCGGGGCGTTCACTCCCCCCATGCGGCACGTGGGATAAACCCAAAAGAGCGTCCCGATGTTCGCGCAGATTCCCGCCGTGAAAGACCAAAGGAAAGAGTGGAGATATGACCGGTCTTTGATCGCAAGGATCAGGGGGATGAAGCCGACCCACGCCAAAAGGGCCACATTCCATTTCGGGAAGGAAAGAGCGTAGACGGCTCCAGTCAGCATCGATAAGAGACCGGGATTTTTACATTTGGCGAGCATGGAGTCCCTTCCCATATTTCTTGGGATCGGGTTATTTACCGCAGCACTTCTTGTGTTTCTTTCCGCTCCCGCAGGGGCAGGGATCGTTCCGGCCGATTTTCTTCACCTCGGGGAGTTCCGCGGTGGCCGTCTTGGCTGCGAATAGGGGGCCGTTGGCTGTTTGGGCGGGAGTGATCAACGGAGCGGTCTTCACCGCCGCGGGCGAGCCGCCTTCCGGCGCCGGTTCCTGCGCTTCGGGTTTTTCCGTCGTCATTACCCGCGGCGCGCGTTGAACGGGTTCCGGAGCGACCTGGATGCGGAAGAGGTATTCCAAGGTCTCTTCCCGGATGCGCTGCATCATGGATTCGAAGAGGTTGAACCCTTCTTTTTGGAACTCGATCAAGGGGTCTTTTTGGCCATAGGCCCGAAGGAAAATACCCTTGCGGAGCTGTTCCAAATACGTGAGGTGCTCCACCCAGGCGGTGTCCATGACCTGCAGGAGGACGAGCCGGCCCAACGATTCAAAAATGGCAGAACCCAGGTCTTCCTCGCGTTTGCGAAAACGGTTCTCAAGCGACTCGTCCAAGATCTCTTTCAGGTCTTCCTGGGACCGGTAATCTTCGGGCTTAAACTCCAAAGAAACTTCGAAGCTGCGGGAGAGCCATGCGTTCAGGCTTTGGAAATCCCATTGCTCAGGCAGGGCTTTCTCCGGAGCCCAGAGGGCCAGTTTCTCCTCCAGAGATTCCTTGAGCATGTCCCGGAAGCGCGGGGAGAGGTTTTCCCCTTCGAGTATGGCGTTGCGAAGCATATAGA
>JACQPF010000026.1 GCA_016207625.1 Elusimicrobiota bacterium
CGTGGCGATGAAGGTGAAGGGTGTGGTGAAAACCGCGTCCCCCGGGCCTGCGCCGTAGGCCATCAGGCCCATCAGGAGGGCATCGGTCCCGCTGGAGCACGTTAAGCAGTGCTTCACGCCCACGTATTCCGCGAGTTTCTTCTCCAGCTCCTTTATCTCCGGGCCAAGGATGTAATGCCCATGCTGAAGGACGCCGTCGATGCGGCGCCGCAGCGAGTCCAAGATTCGAGCCTGTTGCCTCTTGAGATCGATGAAATCCATTTTCAGACCGCCTTCCTTTTGTAGTCTCCGTACGGAACTCGGCCCGTGCGCATCTCCGCGGGCAAGGGAGCTTCCTCCGCCAAATCCAAACACCGGAGCTTCCCCGGGGCCTCCTCCTTGTAGCGGAATCCGCTTTCCGGACAAACCATGATGCCGTCGGCGGCGGGCCGTTTCAACCGATGCCCATGACGGCTCATCCAACCGGCTTGGCGCGCCGGAGCGCCGGTCATCAGGGCGTAGTCCGGCACGTCCTTGGTCACCACGGCCCCCGCCGCGACGAAAGCGTAACGGCCGATCGTCACGCCGCAAACAACGGTCGCGTTGGCGCCGATGGTGGCGCCTTTCCGGATGAGGGTTTTTTCATAAAGCGAATGGCGGACAATTTCCGAGCGCGGGTTGGACACGTTGGTCAGCACGCAAGACGGACCGAGGAAAACGTCGTCCTCGACCGCCGTTCCGGTGTAGATGGAAACGTTGTTCTGGATTTTGACGTTGTCCCCGATAACGACCCCTCCGGCCACGCTCACGTTCTGCCCCAAGATGCAGTTCGCTCCGATCTTCGCCCCCTGCATGACGTGGCTGAAATGCCAAATCTTGGTGCCCGGACCGATCTCGCAGGGCTGATCAACGGCCGCCGAGCCATGGATGAAGTGGTCGGGGGATGGGGCAGAAGAGGCCGCCGCTCCGGACGCGCGCCCCTCCAAGCTTTTTTGAGCCCGGTCCAACACGGCGAGAACCCGGCGGCCTTCCCGGCCGTCCGTCAGAGGCGGTTTCCGCGTTGAAAGACAATCCAGGAACGTCCGGCATTCGGCCGCCAAAGGTTCGGCGGGTTCGACCGGCACGTAGTCCACCTCGGCTTTTTCCGGAACCGGCGTCCCCATTTCCCATTTGATGGAGTGAGAGTAAAGCGCGATTTTCTTGTCCCAGGTCTGAGTGTCTTCGAAAACAGCCATCTTTTTATCCGCGACGATGATGAGCTTATGCTCCTTAAAAGGATGGAGCCATGAGACGAAAATGTGCGCCTTCACCCCGCTGGGAAAGGACATGTGGGTCGTCGTCACATCCGCCACGGATTTATGGAGATAACTGCCGCCATGCGCGGAAACGTCTTCGGGCATTTCTCTGGTCAAGGCCAAAAACATGGATATGTCGTGGGGGGCGAAACTCCAAAGGGCGTTCTCTTCCCTCCGGATTTTGCCGAGGCTGAGACGGTTCGAATAGATGTACTGGATCCGGCCCAATTCGCCATCCTCCGACAATTGCTTGAGCTTGATGAAAGCAGGGTGGTATTGGAGCAGATGACCCACCATCAAGATGCTCCCCCGCGTCTCCGCCTCCCTCACCAGTTCCTCCGCCTGCTGAAGTTCCAGCGCGAGAGGCTTCTCCACGTAGACGTCTTTGCCCGCCTCAAGGGCCCGCAGGGCATACTCGAAATGCATCGCGGCCGGGAGCGCGATGACCACCCCGCGGATTTCACCGTCCTGCAGGATTTCAGCGAACCGGGTTGTCAGAAGGAGGCCGGGATATTGGCTTTTGAAACTCTCCAGAACCGAAGCATCGGCGTCGCAAACGGTTTTCAAAACTCCCATCTGATGATAGTTGCGCACCAAGTTCTTGCCCCAATAACCCGATCCGATCACCGCGATATTTTTAACGGGATGCATTGGCTCTCCTTTAAAACGATCTCGTTCACGAAGCACCGGTAATTTTGCTTCCAACCGTCCGCCCAAAAAGACTCCACCCGTTTCTGGTCAACGGATTCCCGGCTGGAGAAATAAGTCTGGAGCCGCTCCACCAGCTCCTCCGCGTTCCGGAACCGGGTGCCCATGTCCGGCGGGATGCCCCATTGGGAACCCGCATAATCATACACAAACACCGGTTTACCGAAGCCGACGGCCTCAAAGAGCGCCGTGGAGTTGGTTCCCACCACGGCGTCGCAGTCGGCCAGGACATCAAAAACATCTCCGTCCGGCAGGATGGACACGTTGCCGCCCAGCCGCAATAAATCCGCGTAACGCCGTCCGGCGCTCCGGCCTTCCGTCGGGTGGGGCTTCAATGAAATCCGCCAAGCCCCTCTCTTCCCGGCCTCGGACAACAGCCGGGCCCATTCCACGAACTCTTCCGGCAAGCATCCGTCCGACAAGAGAAGGATCTTCGGGCCGGCTCCCTCCCTGGCCTTATTCACGAACGCGCGCCGCCTCTCACTGAAATGAGGGCTCCCGATCGTGACCTTCCGCGACGGGGTCCTCGTCACCTCGTTCCAGTATGTCCCATAGGTGAGCAGATGGTCCGGCAGGTATTTCTGATATTCCACGCTTTCAAATACGGCCCGCCCATAGTTGTAGGCCATGTGGCTCGGATAGACGGTACCGTGCTGAAACTCCCCGGTGAGGGCGCCGGAGTCCCTGGCCCATTTGTAGATATAGCTCGTCTCCCCATAGCTGCCGTCTTCCAAGAATACGATTTTGGGCTTGGCCGATTCAAAGAACCTCATGTAAAGCGGCCGGAGGTGCCTCAGCTTGGAACTCAAAGAGACCAGCTTGCGCTCCAACGCTTGGCAGAAAGATTCTTCCGGAGGAACCGGGAGATGGGTCCTGAGAAACCCGACGAAATCCCGGACGGTTTCACAGTCCTTTTTGCTCGGCCGTCCGAGAACCTTGTTCCACAAGCCCGCTTGAATCCGGATGAGGTCATGGCATCGCACGTTCTCGATATAGCGGGGATGCCTGTATTCGCCGTTCGCCGGAAAGTCAACGACCAGGCTCTGGTCCTCAAACTCCAGGGCGAAGTAGTCATTCACGCGCCCGAACCATTTGTCTCCTTTGCGGATGACCACCCCCGTCGTGCCTCCAAAAATGACAATCGGGAACGGACGAAGCCCCCGGAAAGGGCTGTCCAGAAGGCTTCGCCAAAGAGACTCCGCTCGCTTTCTCCAGTTCAAGGGCGCTGGCGCTCCGGCCGACCACGGTATGCCGAGCCTGCTCTCGATGGCGTGCAGAAAGACGCCGTAGCGGGCGAACGGCCAGAGGAGCAGGTCGTCGCACGAAAAGCGGAAATTCAGCACGTCGCTCTTGTCCTCAAGCTTGAGCAATTCATCCGCCAGTTGGTGAGCCATCGTTAAACCTTTTTTTGCGCAACGCCGGCGTTCAACGCCGTGATTTCCGGATGCGCCCGGACATAGGTCAAAATTTCTCGATATCCCGCGTTCCGCTCCGAGAGCATCAACCCCTCATAGATGCGCCGCATCATCTCCAAATCCTCGGGCACGTCCACCGTCCATCGCAGGCCGGAATTGTCTTCGGCATCTTTGACCGACAGGATTCGGAATTGCGCCCGCTGCTCCTTCAAAATAAAATAAGTCACGTGTTCGCGGGACGGACGGGACGCCGCCGCGCGATGGACGCGCTCCAGGGCGTCCATCGTGAACGCCTCGGTGTCCAGGCCCCGGGGGAAGGTCCTCTCGATGACGTTGGAGGCGTAGTCGGCGTTGGCCCCCTGGGTCTCCAATTCGCGGACCACCCGGTCCGATTGCTCCGGGTCGATCAGCGGGCAATCGGCCGTCAGGCGCACGACGATGTCGGCGCGGCAATTCGTCGCGGCCTTCCAATAGCGCCCCAACACGTCCGCCTCGTCTCCCCGGAAACAACCCACGGACTCGGCCCGGGCCAAGGCCGCCACGGGGTCGTCTGCGGCGTTGACGGTGGTGGCGAGCACGATCTCATCGGCGGTCCGGCATCGCTTGAGGCGCCGGATCTGTTGGGCCAGCATCGGCCGGCCCGCCAAATCCATCAGCACTTTCCCCGGAAGCCGGGTCGAGGTCATCCGCGCTTGGACGATGAACACGCGCCTCATAACCGCACGCAAATCCCTTTGCTGCGGAGGTAACGCTTGGCCTCCAGCGGAGTCTGCTCCGTAAAATGGAAAATGCTCGCCGCCGCCACGGCGGACGCTTGGCCGACGGTGAGCGCCTGGTACATGTGCTCGTAACTTCCCGCCCCGCCTGAGGCGATGACGGGGACGGACACGGCCTCGCTCACCCGGCGCGTGATGTCCAAATCGTAGTTCTCCATGGTGCCGTCCCGGTCCACGGAAGTGATCAGGATTTCCCCCGCGCCCTGCCGCTCCATCTCCCGGGCGAACGCCACCGGATCCAGCCCGCGCGGACGCGTGCCGGAATGCGTGCAGACGTCCCAGGCGTCCTGCCCCGGTTTTTTTTTGACGTCGATGGACGCCACCACGCACTGAGACCCGAACCTCCGGGCCACGTCCCGCACCAAACCGGGGTTTTCCACGGCGGCGGTGTTGACGGCCACCTTATCGGCCCCCACCTGCAGAAGCCGCCGCACATGGTCCACCGTCCGAATGCCCCCTCCGACGGTGAGGGGCATGAAGCATTCGTCCGCCAGATCATCGATCAAATTGTAATCCGGCTCGCGCTCCTCCAAAGTGGCGGTGATGTCCATGAAAACCATTTCGTCCACCTCCCGCATGTTGTACACCTTGATGGTTTGCATGGCGCTGCCCACGCGGCGCCAACTGTCGAAGCGCTTTCCTTTTACCAGCCCCATGTTCTTGTGCAGCACCGTCGGCATGACGCGGACTTTGAGCATCGGTCAATAGGCCAGGAAGTTCCGCATCACCTGGAGCCCGAGCTTCTGGCTTTTCTCCGGATGAAACTGAACGCCGAAAATGTGGCCGCGGCCCACCACCGAAGCGAAACCGCCGCAGAAGGGCGTGCGCCCCAAAACGTCCTGCGGACGTCCGCAAGCCAAATGGAAGCTGTGCACGAAATAGAAGTCCTTGTTTTGGGGAATGCCGCGGGACAGCGGGCACCCGTCCTCCCAGGCCACTTCGTTCCAGCCGATGTGGGGAATGCGCTCCGACGGTGATTGGGGGGCCAGTTTTTTCACTTCCCCTTCAATCCACCCGAGGCCTTGCGTTTCGCCGCCCTCCCACCCTTTCGCGGCTAAAAACTGCATGCCCAGACATATCCCCAAGAACGGGATCCGCTGTCCCAGAACCTGCTCTTTTAGGATTTCGTCCAATTTCCGCTCGCGGATCCGGGCCATCCCGTCCGCAAAAGATCCCACGCCCGGCAGGATGATCCGGTTGGCTTGGGCCAAGTCGGAGGCCCGGTCCGTCACAACGGGCCGGCCGCCGCATTCCTCCACGGCGCGCGCCACGGAATCCAGGTTGCACATACCATAATCGACGATGGCCACTTTGTTCATCCCGGCTCACCGGCGGTAAAGAACGTCCGCGCAATCCTTGTAGGGGTCCGGGTTCGCGTCCGGCCCGTCCATATTGTCGTAGTTGATCTTGGTGAGGTTCCCACGGCGGTCTTTTTCCAGGTTCCCCCGCGAGTCGCACACAAACAGGCGCTTGTTGGTGAAACGGTCGCAAATGCCGATGTATTCCTCCATGCGGATGTCGATATCGTCCAACATTTCTTGGAGAGTGACTCCCAGATAGGACTCGATGAACTTACCGTCATGGATGCGGGTGACCCTCAGAGCGTCCTCGCGGCATAACCGTCCGCGGCGCACGTGCATGCAAGCCAGATCCGTGGCGCGGCCGAAACCGTATTTGATGAACTTGAAGTAGTCGTGGATGCCGACTTGGCAGTTGTCCAAGTTCTCATAATTGACCAAGGACCCTTCCACCACCTTATGATAGGTGCGCAGACCGAAAGCCTGGCTGTAGAGGGCGTTCTGATAGCCGTCCCAGGGCAGATAGTAACCCAGGAACAAGCCCGTGACGCCCACGCGCTTCAGTTCCTCATCCGTGGGGTAGGTGTATTGAATGAGGTGCTTGGGCTCGATGCCGTCCTGTCCCACCAAGTCCGTCACCCGCAGACCCAACAAGCCTCCGAACTCCTCCAGCCACCGGCGGTTGAGAGCCTTATCCTGGGCCATGGAAGCGGGGCCGCCGTATTCGTGCTGGGGGTTTTCCCCCCAAATAATCAGCGGGACGTTGAATTGAACGGCAATGCGGACGGGGATGGTGAAAATCGAAGTGTGCTCGGGCCAGGAGAGGTCGCCGATTTGGCGCAGGGCCAGGCGATTGATCCGGCGCCGGACAATGGGGTTGGTGGTCACTTCGATATAATCCACTCCCAAGCGCTTCAAGTTTTCGATGTTGTGCCTGCCGATCTCCGACAATTTGTCCGTGGCGGCCGTGACGCAGAGCGGGTTCATCCCCAGCTCCTTCATGCGCAGGACTTGATAGGTGCTGTCCTTGCCGC
>JACQPF010000276.1 GCA_016207625.1 Elusimicrobiota bacterium
CCATCGTCGTCGTTTTGCCCGACACGGGAGAGAGGTACCTCTCCACATGGTTGTACAGCGAATGAACAGCCTTGGCCTCGTCGAAACGAAGTTTTTCACGTTCGCCGAGCCGCCGAATGAAATGACGCTGGAGTCCGGGCAGAAGCTCGGGCCCATCACGCTGGCCTATGAGACCTACGGCGTTTTGAACGAAGAGAAGACCAATGCCATTTTGGTTTTACACGCGCTCTCGGGCGACGCGCACGCGGCCGGTTACCACCCGGACGAGAAGAAGCCCGGCTGGTGGGACGACATGGTCGGCCCCGGGAAAGCCTTCGATACGGAGAAGTATTTCGTCATCTGCTCGAACGTCCTGGGCGGCTGCCGGGGGAGCACGGGGCCGTCTTCCATCAATCCCGGCACCGGCAAGCCGTACGCGCTCCATTTCCCCATGATCACCATCCGGGACATGGTGGAGGCGCAGCGTCACTTGATCGACCACTTCGGCATCGGAAAGCTCTTGTGCGTGGCGGGAGGGTCCATGGGCGGGATGCAGGCGCTCCAATGGGCGGCCTCCTATCCCGACCGGGTGCGCTCCTCCATCCCCATGGCGACGGCGGTGAAGCATTCCTCCCAACAGATCGCCTTCGACGAAGTGGGCCGGCAGGCCATCATGGCGGACCCCGCCTGGCGGGGCGGCGACTACTACGAGCACGGCCAGCCCGAGCGCGGCCTGGCGCTGGCGCGAATGATCGGCCACATCACTTACATGAGCGAGCAGTCCATGGAGGAAAAATTCTCACGCCGCCTCAAGAACGACAACTACAGCTTCACGTTCGTGCCGGAGTTCGAGGTGGAAGGCTACCTGCGCAATCGCGGCGACCATTTCGTCCGGCGGTTCGACGCCAACACCTACCTCTACATCACGAAGGCGATGGACTATTTCGACGTGGCCGGGGAGAAGCTCCTCCCGGACGGCCGCCAGATGGACACGCGGTTCCTCGTCATCGCCTTCAAATCGGATTGGCTCTATCTCCCCCAGCAGTCGCGGGAGCTTGTGGATTTCTTGAGGGGCCGATTCGTGGACGTGACCTATTGCGAGATCAAGTCCACCTACGGCCACGACGCGTTCCTCCTGGAGTTCGACGAGGAAACGCGCCTTGTCAAACATTTCTTGAGCCGCGTGTACGGATCCGCCGCCAATGGTCAAAGATAACTTGCGCATCGATCACAAAGTCATCTTCCGGATCATCGAGCCGGGCGCCAGCGTCATGGACCTGGGCTGCGGCACGGGCGATCTCCTGACCCTGCTCGTGGAAGGAAAGGGCGTCAAGGCCTACGGCATCGAGCTGAAGGAAGAAGCGATTTACAACTGCGTGGAGAGGGGCTTGAGCGTGTTCCACGGGGACCTGGAGAGCGGCCTGGGCGGCTACCCCGACAAAGCGTTCGACTACGTGATCATGAACCAAAGCCTGCAGGAAGTCCGCAACATCGATTTCATCGTGGGCGAGGCGCTCCGCGTGGGCCGGAAGGTGATCGCGGGGTTCCCCAATTTCGCCCATTTCAAGGCGCGGTTCGATTTGTTCTTCCGCGGAGGCTCCCCCATGAGCGCCGCGCTTCCCTACCGCTGGTACGACACTCCCAACGTGCATTTTTTCAGCATCGCCGACTTTCGGTCGTTCTGCGCGGAAAAAGGCATCGTCATCCTCCAAGAGCATTTCCTCGGCGAAAAGCACCTGGTTCCCTTTTTGCCCAACGTCTTCGCTCAAAACGCCATCGTCGTGATTACGAACCCCTAACGGGGTCGTCGGTCCTCTGGACCGCCGTTGTCCTTGGAGCTCTGCGGAAAGGGCTATTCCACCGAAACTTTTCTGGCCGGCAGTTCCGCCGGTCGCGCCTTCCGTCCCCACCGCGCGGAAGCCCACGCCGTGGCGTCGTCGAAAAGCGAGTAGGCCACGGGCGTGATCAGGAGCGTGATGACGAGCGACAGGGTCTGCCCGCCGATGATCACCACGGCCATCGTGGCGCGGTTGGCCGACCCCGGCCCCCGCCCGAGCGCCACGGGCACCATGGCGGCCACGAGCACCAGCGTCGTCATGAGGATGGGGCGCAGGCGGGTCTTGTTGGCCTCCAAAATGGCCTCGTCCCGCGGGAGGCCCCGCTCGCGGAGGGTGTTCGTGTAGTCCACCTGGAGGATGGCGTTTTTCTTCACGATGCCGAAGAGCATGAACACGCCCATGATGGAGAAGATGGTGAGCGCCTGGCCCGTGACCACCAGCGAGAGGAGCGCGAAGGGGATGGACAGGGGCAGGGACAGCATGATCGTGACCGGGTGCAGGAAGCTTTCGAATTGCGAGGCGAGGATCATGTACATGAAGATGAAAGACAACACGAACGCCATCAGGAACCCCTTCATCATGCGGCCCATCTCTTTGGCTTTGCCCTCGGTGACCGCCTGGTATTCCGGCGGCAGTTTCATCTCCTTCACGATGCGGTCGGCCGCTCCGAGCGCGTCACCCAGCGTCGCGCCCTCCAGGTTCGCCTGAACGGCGATCTGCCTCTGGCGGTTGAACCGCTCGATCTGGGAGGGCCCCTCCTCCTCCACGAGCGCGGCCACGTTGTCCAGACGCACGAGCCCGCCCCGCGCGGAGGGCAGGGTCAGCCCGCCGATGGCCTCCGCGTTGTCGCGGTGGGTCTTGTCCACTCGTACCTTGACGGGATAGAGGTTGTCCGCCTCTTTGTATTTCGTGATGTCCTCCTCGCCGCTGACCATCGTGCGGAGCGCCACGGCGATGTCCTGCACGCGGACGCCCAGATCCTGAGCGCGGTCGCGGTTGATGCGCACCTGGAGTTCCGGTTTCTTGTAAGTGAGGCTCGTGTCCACGTCCACCAGCCCTTTGACTTTCTTCAGCTCCTGAACCACGTGGTCCGCGTAGGACCGCAGTTGGACCAGGTCCGGCCCCGATAAGATATAGTTGAAATCCTTCTCGCCGGAACTTTTAAATCCCCCCGCCGGAACAACGCTGGTGCGCAGGCCCGTGTATTTGGCCAGGGCCCGGCGCGCCATCGCCATGATCTCGAATTGGTCGTGCTTGCGTTCCCCATAATCCACCAACCGGACATAGACAATCCCGTCGTTGACCCCCAGCCCTTCCTCTCCCGCGATGGAGACCAGCAGGCTTTTCACCCCCGGCAGGCGCCGCAGATCGGCTTCCACTTGTTTGAGGATCTCGTCCGTCATCGGCAGCGCCGTCCCTTCCGGCGCCTTGATGGCGACGTTGAACTCGCCGGTGTCGTCCGGCGGCAGGAAATCCGATCCCAGGAACCGGCCGATGACGAAGGTGGACAAGATGATCCCGGCGGAGATCCCCACCACCATGCCGCGGTGCGCCAGGGACCAGGCCACCAGGCGGCCGTAGTGCCCCTTCAGCCAATCGTTGAACCGGTCCACCCACCGTTGGAGGGCATGCCGTTCCCCCTCCTGGAGCTTGAGGAACCGCGAGCAGAGCATGGGGGTGAGAGTGAACGCCACGAACAGGCTCACCAGGATCGCGAAGGCCACGGTGAGCCCGTAGCTGCGCAGGAACCGTCCGACGATCCCGTACATGTAGGCCAGCGGCAGAAAAATGATCACCAAAGACAGCGTGGTCGCCATCACGGCCAGGGCGATCTCGCCCGTGCCTTCCGACGCCGCCCGCATGGCCGAAATCTTCCGCTCTTCCATATGTCGGAAAACGTTTTCCAGCACCACGATGGCGTCGTCGATCACGATGCCGACGGCCAGGGCGAGGGCGAGCAAGGTCATGTTGTTCAAAGTGAACCCCACGGCGCGCATCAGGATGAACGTGGCGATGATCGAAGTGGGAATAGCGACGGAAGCGATGAGCGTGCTGCGGATGTCCCCCATGAAAAGCAGGACCGCCAAGCTCGCCAGGATCGCCCCCAAGACAAGGTGCTCGGTCACGGTGTTCACGGAATCGATGATGAACTGCGACTGGTCGTTCACCACCTCCACCCGCACGCCGGGCGGCAGGCCCGCGCGCAGTTCCTCGAGCCTTTCCTTAACGGTCCGGATGACCGCCACGGTGTTCGTGCCGGACTGTTTCTGCACAATGAGAGACACCGAAGGTTGTCCGTCGAGCCGGGCGAGGGTGCGGGGCTCCTCCTCCGTGTCCGCCACTCGGGCCACGTCCCGCAGGCGGACGGGCACGCCGCCCGAATGGGCGAGAACGACGGCCTCAAACTCCCGGGGCGAGCCGACCCGCCCCAGCGTGCGGAGCACGAGTTCCCGGCGGCCCTGGTCCACGCGGCCTCCCGGCACCTCTACGTTTTGCTGTTGGAGCGCCGCCCGGACCTTGTAAATGGATAAATTGTAGGCCTTCAGGGCGTTCGGGTTCACGACCACGTGGATTTCGCGTTCGCGC
>JACQPF010000277.1 GCA_016207625.1 Elusimicrobiota bacterium
GATCGTCGGCGTGCTGGACCCGGACGTCCTCGCTCCCCTGCCGCAAGACTGGAAGCGTTGGGTCAAGGTGCGCGACGATAAAAAGAAGCTTCGCGGGGTCATCGAGGGCCTGCGCCGGGACGTGGACGTCGTGATGGTGCTGGCCCACAGCGGGTTGGACGCGGACCAGCGCATGGCGGAGGAGATCCCCGGAATCGATTTGGTGGTGGGGGGGCATTCGCAGACGTTGATGAAGGAACCTCTCCGGGTGGAAAACCTGAAATCCGGAACGTCCGCCTGGATCGTTCAGGCCGGCGGGAACGGGCAATACGTCGGGAAAGTCCTGGTTCGCGTGAAGCCCGACAAGACCGTGGCGCTTGAAAATTATGAGCTGATTCCGCTCACCGAAGACATTGAGGACGATCCGGGGCTATTGAGCCTTCTCCCCCGTTGAAAAATAGATTATGGGCGCTGGCCTTCCGGGGGCCGGAGCTTTTTCCGCAAGTCCAGGCGTTTGCGCCGGAGATCGCGCCGGAGGTCGCGCCGGGCGTCGAGGGCTCTTTGACGGATCTGTTTGAAATGCGGTCGGAGGAGCGCCACCCGCGGCGGCAAGCCGACCAAGCGCGCAGGTTTCTGGCCCCGGGCGGTGCGGAACCCTTGTTCCGTGGCGACCGCGATCTCGTCCGTCTCGGCACCGGTGGTTTCATCCAGGGCGCTGACGGCGACTTGGCCTTCGATCACGCCGCCTTCCCAGGCGTCCTCCGCGGTCTGCACGACGGCGAATTCCGTGCCGCGGATGGCCACGGCGGCCAAGGGGGTTTTCACTTTGAATTTGCGGTTGGGCTTGTGGAGCACGTTGAACATGAAGCGCCCGATGAACAGGCTGAGCGCGCCTTCTTCATCCGTGGATCGGTCCAGCGTGAGCTCGCCTTTCTCATCGATGACGATGACGTCTCCTAGGTCCGAAGTGAGCTCCACGCGGCTTGTGTCAAGCGCTTTCACCCGGTCTCCCGGCTTGAGCTCGTTGCCTTCCTTGACCGGGAGCCAATCGGCTTGGCCGGAAGGCCGAAAGAGAGCGCGGCCGTCAAGGCGAGTGACTGTAAAACGGTTGACATCCAAGGCGCTGAGGCCTGGGACGAAGAGAATGAACGAAAGGAGGGAAAGCAGGGTTGACCGAAGGCTGAACTTCATAGCGGGATTATAGCAAAACAATTTTTTGAAATGAGCGGCAAAAGGAGACGGGCGAATGAAACGGATTTTATGGTTGTGCGTTCTCGGGCTGTTTTTGGCGGGTTGTTCCGGCGGGAGATCCCGGCTGAAGGTCGGCACGACGCCGGAGGGGGAAGTGGTGGAGGCGGAAGGCGTGTGCCCGATCGTGGAAGACGAGTTGTCCGCCCGGAAATGCGCCGTCGCCGAGGCCCAGAAGGCGGCTTTGGAAAAAGTGCTCGGCGTTTTCCTCTCCGCGCGGACTCGCGTGGAGAAAGCGGTGGCCATTGAGCAGAACATCTTGGCGAAGACGGAAGGCTACGTGAAGAAATCCGAAGTGATCCGGGAAAGCGCCAAAGACAAGTTCTATCGGGTGACGGTGCGCGCGCTCATCCCGCCCCAGGACGTGGAAGCCGACCTGAAAAACCTGTTGAAATCCGTTGCGGTGGGCAACCCTCGCGTGGCCGTCCTCATGGACGAGGTGGTGGATGGAGAAGTGACGGACCGGCTGCGGGCCACACAAGTTTTCACGGAGACTCTCCTGGCGAAAGGCTACCGGGTGGTGGACCGGGAGGTCCTCGCGCAGGTCAACGCCATGGCCTCTTTGAAGGCCATCGAATCCGGAGATGTCGCGGCGGCTGCGAACCTGGCCAGGGACCTACAGGCGGACCTCCTCATCGTGGGCCGCGCGGAGGCCACCTTCAACACCGACCAAGGCTTGGGCGGGTTGGTGTCCTACCGGGCCAGCGTGATGGCGCAGGCCGTCAAGGCGGGAACGGGCGAGATCGTGAAGTCGGTCTCGAAAACCCAGAACGGGGTGGATTTAAGCAAGCCCCTGGCGGCCGACAAGGCGCGAGAAAACGGCGCCCGGCTGGCCGGGGAAGCTATGGTGTCCGATTTGGCGCAGGTCCTGGCGAAGAGGGCGGGCCTCACCCTCACGGTGGGCGGCATCGAGTCCCTCACGCACCTTTCGGAGATCCAGAAAGCGCTCCAGGCGATGCCCGGAGTGCAGGACATCTACACGCGGTCTTTTGAGTCCGGCAACGCGACGTTCGATTTGGACGTTTCCGGCGTGGAGTCCACTGAGATTGCGTCGTCCCTGGAGCGGTCCAAAACTCTCAACTTGAAGGTCAAGGAAGTCTACAAAGACCGTCTAAGCGCGGAGTCGAACCCCAAGCCTTAGAATTTCGCGGTCAAACCGAAGGCGGGGATGGTGGGGAGTTGATGGATCGGTTTCCGCGAGGAATAGTCCGCGTTATAGGAATATCCGCCGATGTTCCTTCGGCTGTAGAGGTTGATGACTTCAATGTAGGAACTGAGGGTCCAGGTGTTGAATTTCCATTCGCGGTCGACCCTCAGGTCCAGCCGGTGGTAGTCCGGCAGGCGCGCGGAATTGACGCCGGCGTAGAGAGGCCGGAGGCGGGTTCCGTCGTAATAGGTGCCGATGACCGGAGTGTAGGGGGACCCGGTGTTGAACCGCCACTTGGCGCCGACGGACCACGTTTTGGAGACCTTGTGGTGGCCGACGAGGTTGATGATCAGCGGTTGATCGTATTTGAAATTGATGTCCTGGCCCGTCCGGTCGTTCCGCCGTTTCGAGCGCGCCTGAGACACCGCGAGCCATCCCGACCACTTGGCCGTTTCCTCTTTTTTCAATAAGAACTCCAACCCTGTGGCGCTTCCGCTTCCCCCGTTCACGTAAGTCTTGACGGGGTCGGGCACAACCAAATCATCGTATGTTTTGTAATAACCATCCAGCCGGCAGGTCCATCCGTCCGGCAGTTTCCGTTCCAGGCCGGCCACGCCATGCTCGGCTTTGAAATGGCTCAGGTCGCGGTTGCCGAACACATCGATGACCTGATGGCCTTCCGGGAACTGGTGATAGCGTCCCCAGCCCGCTGTTAAGAGGATCGTTTCCGAGAGCGTGAACTCGGTCCCCGCGCGCGGTTCCGTGAAGGTGCCGCCCAAATAATCGTCATAGCTTGTCCGTCCTCCGCCGATGAGAACGAGGCGGGGATGGACCGTCCACCGGTCCCTTAAGAACAGGGCGTAATCACCGGCGGACAGCGTGTCTTGGTAACGCCTTCGGGCAGCGCTCGAATGGTTCTCATCGGGATCGAAGTCCGAAGGAGGATCGAACTTGATGTCCAGGTCCAGCTCGATCCGGCTGAAGATGAGGCCGCCCCCGAGGGTCAGTTCATGGTTTTCGGCCGGGCGAAAAAGAAGGTTTTCGTTCAGGTAGAACTGGTCAAAATCCGCCAGGACGTGGCCGAGGGTCATCGCCTCGCTGAATCCGGACCGGAGGCGGTTGAGGGAAAGCGTGTTCATGGAGCTCGGAGAGAGCGCCGATTTCCAGACAAGACCCTGGCTGTGGTAACGCAGTTTCCCGGTGATCGTGCCGGCCAAATCCGGTTCGTGAGCGGCGACGGAGGAGTCTTCGCGTATTTTCAACCCCCATTTGTCCTCGGACCCGTTGATCTGGAAGCTCAGGGAGTGGCGGGAGCCGACTCGCCAGAGGTATTTCCCCTGATAGTCATAGAATTTCGGGAACTGAACGTAATCCAGGCCGTTTCCCAGCGTCCCGGTTTTCGGCAGCAGGAAATCCAGATGGCTCCTCCGCGCGCCCAGGAGGAGGGATTGGTTTTTGTTGATGGGGCCCTCGACCAGGAGGTCCGATTCCAGAGTGCTCATGTTGATCTTGACGCCGGCGTGGTCCCGGCGCGGTTCCCGGAGGGTGATGTCGATCACGCCGCCGGTGGCGTTGTGGAACTCCGGCCCGAAGGCCGACGGATGGATGTGGAAATCGCCCACGAGGTCGGGGTTGAAGATGCTGTAGGTGTCGCCCATGTGGAAGAGGTAGCCCACGGGGAGGTTGTCGACGTAATAGAGGTTGTCCTGCGGAGCGGAGCCCCGGATGGCGGGGTTGCTGCTGGAGTCGTTCGCCACGGCGATGCCGGGCAGAGCCTGGATGGCCTTCAGCGGGTCGCCGCCGCTTCCCGCCACGCGGCTTAGTTCCTCATGGGTGACCACACGCTTTGAAACCTTGTCTTTTTTCCGCTCGGCGCGGATGACGATGTCGGGCAACTCCAAAGGGCTCGGGTCCGCCCGAGAGCCTTCGGCATAGCAGGGAGTGAAGAGAAATGCGGACAGAAGCACCGCCCAAAATGTCGGCCACATGCGGCCGATTATATCTTTTTATTCTATTTTAGCCCTTTCCGCAGCCCCTTCGCAGAGCGAAGGGA
>JACQPF010000279.1 GCA_016207625.1 Elusimicrobiota bacterium
AACGTGATGAGGAGCGTCAGCGGGATGGTGACGGCGGTGATGACGGCCGCCCGCAGGTTGCCCAAAAGCAGGAGCAGGATGACGACGACCAGTCCCGCTCCCATCAGGAGGTTGTGTTCCACGGTGCGGAGAGTGGCGTCCACCAAGTCCGAGCGGTCGTAGAGCGTCGTCAGGGTGGCGCCTTCGGGGAGGGACTTGCGGATTTCTTGAATTTTCTTGTGCACCGCATGGGCCACGGTGCGGCTGTTTTCGCCCATGCGCATGAGCACCATGGCCAAGACTTCTTCCCGCCCATCCACAAGGGCCGCGCCGGTGCGCAGTCCCGTCGCCAGACGGACTTGGGCCACGTCGCCGATGCGGATGGTTTTCAAGGATTCCAAAGACCTCACCGGCACGCGGCGAATGTCCTCTTCGGTGTGAAGGAGACCGGTGGCTTGCACCAGGAACTGCTCGCCCGTCTGCTGGATGTAGCCGCCGCCCACGTTGCGGTTGGTGCGCTCCATGGCTTCGATGATGTCGGAGAAATGCAGGCCGTAGCGGGCCATTTGCCGGACGTTGGGTTGGATGTGGAACTGCTTTTCAAATCCGCCGATGGTGCTGACTTCCGCCACGCCGGGCACGGTGAGGAGGCGCGGCTCCACGTGCCAATCCTGGAGGCTTCTCAGCTCCATGAGCTGCGCCAGACGATCTGCGCCTGCGGAGGGCGCAGAGGACCGGAGAGTGTAGAAATACACTTCACCCAGGCCCGTGGTGATGGGGCCGAGCTTGGGCTGAAGCCCTTCGGGCAATTCGGCGGCCGCTTCCAGGAGGCGTTCGGACACCATCTGCCGGGCGCGGTACACCTCCACATCGTCCTCAAAAACAAGCGTGATTTGCGAAAGCCCGAAACGAGAGAGGGAGCGGGTTTGCATGAGCCCCGCCAGCCCGCCCATGACGTTTTCCACGGGAACGGTGACGTAGCGCTCGACTTCTTCCGGCGTCAGGCCTTCCACGGTTGTGTTGATCTGCACCTGGTTGTTGGTGATGTCGGGAAGGGCGTCGATGGGCAAAGACTGGAAACTGAACCAGCCCAGGACGGTCAGGATGATCGCGAGCAGGAAGATGAGCCCTCGATAGCGGATGGAAAAGCGGACGAGTTGTTGGATCATAAATGTCTCCCTGGATTAATGGCCGTGCGGATCGCCGCCGCCCGCGCTGAAAACGTCGAGCTCGGTGACGCGCAGGAGCGGAACGCCTTTGACGGCGATGCGGTCGCTTTTCCGCAGGTCGCCCTTGTGTTCCGGGACAAAGCGGACTTGATGGCCATGGGGCTCCGCCTCGCCCTCGATGAGCTTGAACCAGCCGTCCCGGACGCGGTAGACGCCGGTTTCGTCTTTGAAATGCACGACGCTGGACTTCGGCAACAGGCCGGAGGCCGGCTTGAACTCCACGTCCAAGGTGCGCCGGGCCTTTTCCGAGAGACGAAAACCCCTGTCCGGGTCGGCTTCCAGGACGGCGGAATCGGGGCCGACGTTGGCCACGCCCGTTTCTTCTTCTCCGTGCTCATCCTCGTGAGCGTTTTGGGCGTAAAGCGGAGGTTGGGCTAGAAGCAGAAAGCCGATGAGGGGTAGGGTCTTCTTCATAGTTTCTCCCGGAGGATGCGCCCTTGGAGGGCATAGATGGACCACAGGGCTTCGATGGCCCGGAGCTCCTGCGCGTTTTGACGCTCAGTGAATTCCACCATTTGGCGGTGGGCCTCGATGATGAGGGAGCTTTCGATCAGCCCGCGCTCAAAGAGGCTTTCCATGGTTTCGTGTTTTTCCTCCATTTGGGCCACGGAGGGCGTTTTTTGAAGGGACTCCACGGCCAGGGCGTAGATTTGCCGCCGTTGCTCAAGTTCGGTTTGAAGTTCCTTGTCCCGCAGGGCTAGGTTCGTCTCGGCCCATTTCATTTCGGCTTCGGCCAGGGCCCTGCGGCCCTCGTTACGCTGGTAGAGCGGAAGAGAGAGCGAGAGGGCCGCGCCGTAGCCCTGGGCGCTTTGGCCCTGGCCGTATTCCAGCTCGGCCAGGGGGCCGGCTTTGAGGTCCGGCCTGGATTCGCTCCGGGCCGCGTCCGCGCGGGTCCTGGCGAGAGAGGCGGCCGCCTCGGCCTCCCGCCGGACGGCGGTGGCGGTGGAGAGGGTCAGGTCCGCCAGTTCCGGCCAGTCGGTCTTTCGCGGCGGCAGGACGGAGAGGACGGCTTCAAAGTTCTGGCCGGTCGTCAGCTCAAAGGAGATCCGGAGTTCTTTTTGATTTTGAAGCAGAGACGACTTTCGAAGCTCATAATCCCCCTGGGCCATCGAAAAGACGTTGAGAGACACCTGTTGTTCCGGAGTCAGCCGGGCCCGGGCGCGGTATTGCTTAAGAATCTTCCCGAAGGCGCCGAGGGCTTCTTCCACCGTTTTCAGTTCCGCCTGAATATGGCCCAAGCGATAAAGATTGGTGACGGTTTGCAGGGCCACGTCCTCCTGGGTCTTCTGCAAAGTGATGGCGAGAGCGTCGCCCTCGATCCGCGCCCGTTCCATGCGCCGGCGGCGTTTGTCGCCCAACTCAAAGGTGTGCAGATAGGCGGCTTGGATTCGGTCCTGCGCGTCCGAAAAGCTGGACTCTGCGTCCAGCTCCGGGTTGGGGCGCTGGGCGGCGGATTTTTGCAGGGCGTCCCGCTGGGCCATTTGGGCCTGAGCGCGTTGGATGTCGGGATGATTCTGCAGCGCGCAGGAGAGAACGTCCTGCGGCGACACGATGGAACATGGCTCCGCGTACAGCGGGGAAAAAACCAGGCACCATAATAGGGAAAGGAACGCTTTTTTCATGGCAATGTCCTTCATGAAAGCAGGTGGATTCGGTGATCTGAGCCTTAAGAGGTGAAGCGATGTTAGGCGGCGGTCTTTGGCGGGTGGAAAAAGGACTTATCGAAAGCGCGCTCACTCAAGAGAAGCGCGGAACTCAACCTCTGACGGCATGAGGGGGCAAGGTCAGGGAAATTCGATGAAGAGGCCGGGCCGACCGAAGGTGTTTGACAGAGGCAAGCCTGGCATTCCACGTCAGATGCGCAGCCCGCGTCGAAAGCATCCACGGCCACATTCGTGGCGAAGAGAGAGATAAGAAGAACGGCGATCAACTTTCGCATGCTTGGTAAGGATACCATTTTATAATACGACGCGGATGCCTTTCGTCCGGGCGCCCCATTGAAGGGCCAAACGCAGCGCCTCCCGCCTTATGCCGGGCGGCGTGAGCCACCATTTTTCGAAAAGGACTTTTCCGAGGTGCCACGCCCGGCCGATCTGTTGGAGATGGACTTGGGGCGACGGCTCGGCAAAGAAGTCGCCATGCGCGAATCCCGCCAGGTCCTCGCCGGCTTCCAGCATGCAAAAGCCGTCGCCGCAAAATTTGTCTTGAGGGGCCTGACCTCTTATTTCAGCCGCAATGCGGTGGGCGACAACGAAGGCCTGCGCGTGCGCAAAGACCCCGGCTTTGGGCAGCATGAGGGGCGTATCCGGCTTCCATCGCCCGGGAATTGAAACCGTTGTGATGTCGCCGATCGCGTAGACGTTCGGAGCCTTGGTCATGAGCGTGGAACGATCGACGGGAATCCACCCCGCCTCGTTGGCCAAGCCGCTTTTGGAAACCACGGGCGATGGACGATGCGGAGGGACGGCCGCAAGCAGATCATATTGAACCGGGGCCTTCCCATCGAAATGAAGCTCGTGTTTCTGTGCGTCCACTCGGACCAGCTTATGCTGGGGATGGAAAGAGACGCCTTTCGAGGCAAGCATCTCTTTTACCGCCTGGCCGAGCTCCGGGCCCGCGACGGGCATGGGCTGCGGCTCCGGCGTAAATATTTGGATGTCCACTTTTCTCGTCGTTCCGCGCTTTCGAAAGAAATTCGCCAATAACATGGCCGCCTCGTGCGGCGCCCCGGGGCACTTGTAGGGCGTGCCGGCGACCACCAGGGCGATCATGCCTCCGCTGAAAGATTCCAACGCCCCGTGCAGAGCGAGACTTCCCTCGAGTGTGTAAAACGTGTGCGCCGCCTCGGACAGGCCGGGGATGGCATCGGGCGCGAGGCCGGCTCCCAAAGCGACGATTAAGAAATCGTAAGACAGCTCTCCTTTATCATGGATCACTTGTTTTGTGGCGAGACGAATCTCCCGAGCCTCGGCTTGAAGCAACTCCACACCCGGCGGCAGGAGGTCCCGAAGATTCCGAGTGATTTGTTCCGGCCGGCGGTCGCCGACCATGGCCCAGAGAAACGAGGGGGCGAAGGCGTGTTGCGGATTCTTTTCCACGATTGTGATCGTGTGTTCGGCCGGGAGCAGGCGGCGAAGCCGGTCGGCGGCCACCAAGCCTCCCACCCCACCGCCCAGCACCAGGATCTTTTTTTGATTCATAGCTCGACACACCTCCTTATCTCAAAACGTCACGCTCCGGTCGGACTCGGCGGTCCATTGGACGAGGTCTTTCATCCCGGCGGGCCAATTGGCGTTCAGGAGCTGCCCCTTGGCGATGCCGCACCGGTTGATGCAGGTCGTGCAGAGCTTCACCAAAGCGCCCTTCTTCTCGACATCCTGCAGCATGGCGCCCAAGTCAAATTCATATCCCTCCGGTTTTGATCCCGAGCGGGCGATGTCCACCGCGTCGTTCATGACAAAAATCCGCACCTCATGCCCCGCTCCTATGGCCGCGTCCGCCATGCGCAGGGCGTTCCACGTCACATCCGTTCCGTCGTAAGGTTTTTGGCTCAAGATCAACAAAAATTTCATCGGTTCTTTCCTCCCGCCGCCGATGGCCGTATCGCTTTTGAAACAACCTGAACCGCTTCTTGAATGTCCACGAGCGTTGTCATCCGCCCCGTGGAAAACCGAACAGTTCCTCTGGCCCATTCCTCGGGGACGTTCATGGCTTTCAAAACGGGGGAAATCTTCACTTCGCCCGAATGGCACGCCGAACCCGCCGAGGCGGCCACCGCATCTTGAATCCCCGAGAGCAGCCGGTGCGCCTCGAGGCCCCGGAACCCCACGCTCAACGTGTTGGGCAGGCGCTCATCAACGTGCCCGTTGAGCCGAAGGTTTCCGGCGCTCGATTGAAGTCCTTCGTAAAGTTTGTCCCGCATCGCCCGCATATGGGTCTCATTCTTTTCCATGTCCCGCAGGGCGATTTCACAAGCCTTCCCGAGGCCGGCGATCTCCAAAACGTTCTCCGTTCCGGCCCGGCGTCCGCTCTCATGCCCTGCGCCGTGCATGAATTTCTCCAGAGTCACCCCGGCTCTAACGAACAGGACTCCTATGCCCTTCGGCGCATAGAGTTTGTGTCCCGCCACGGAAAGAAGGTCCACGCCCAACGCGTCGACCCTTGTCGGGATCTTGCCCGCCGATTGGGCGGCGTCCGTGTGCGAAAGGACGCCCCGCTTCTTCGCCAGAGCCGCGATTTCCTGAACGGGTTGGAGAGTTCCCACTTCGTTATTGGCATGCATGATGGAGATCAAGATCGTCTGAGCGGTCATGGCTTGTTCGACGTCCGATGGACGCACGCGGCCAGTTCCGTCCACCGGCACATAAGTGATTTTGAATCCCTGCCGTTCGAGAAACCGGCAGACTTCCAGCACCGCCGGATGCTCCACTTGCGAGGTGATGATGTGGTTCCCCTTGTCCCGAAGGGCGAAAGCGGCCCCCTTGAGGGCATAGTTATTCGATTCCGTGCCGCCGCTGGTGAAAACGATCTCTTCCGGCCGGCAGTTCAGCAAGGCGGCCGCCTGGCGGCGGGCGGTCTCCACCGCCTCTTTGGTCTTCGCGCCGTAGGCATGGGAGCTGGAGGGGTTTCCGAAATGCTCCTCCAGAAAGGGTCTCATCGCCTCGACGACTTCCGGGTCGTGGGGGGTTGTGGCGTTGTAGTCCAAATAGATTGGCTTTTTCATGGCTTATGTCCCAATTTCCTGAGTTGCTGCGCGATGGATTCCGTCTGCATCATTCTTTCCATAAGAACGTCCCTCAAAAGATCGTAGGCCTTCAACATCTTGGGATAGGCGAGCCGGTAATAGATCCACTGCCCCTCCCGCCGGGTGGCCAGGAGGCCTTTGTCGCGCATCACGGCGAGCTGCTGGGAAAGGTTCGCCTTGGAGACCCCCATTTCCTCGGCCAGTTCGCTGACGGCCTTCTCGCCGGACCTGAGCAGGTCGATGATTTCC
>JACQPF010000284.1 GCA_016207625.1 Elusimicrobiota bacterium
CACAGCTCGGCGCTTTCGCGTATGCCGATATCATAATTTGCACAAAAGATTGACGGAGGGGCCATGAATAAACTTGTCTTGTTCTCGCTTCTATTGTTGGCTGGATGCGCAGGCGGGGGGATTGAGCGATCGGTGAACATCGAAGCCATTGGTGCGATCCGGGTGGGCGAATCCGCGCTTGTGCGGGGTGTGGCTTTCGGGCTGGACCCGGCGGGCGCGTCATGGTCCGTGGACAATGCCGACCGCCTCAAACTGGAACCGATCAGCGGCGACTCGCTGACGGTCAAGGTGACCGGCCTGGAACCGGGTGCGGCTTTTATCACCGTTGAGTTGGACGGATGGGAGGATTCGGAGACGATTCAGGTGGAGGAGTAGCCCATGGAAACACCGAACCAAACCATCACGCAAGCCTGTTACATCAACGGGAAGCTTTGCCGGAACGGAAAGCGGGAAGATTTCCCCAAGAACAAGGAAACGGGCGAAAAATACGTTTGTAACAAGTGGATTAAGCTGATCGGCATGGACCCTCAGTCGGGGGAACACCTGGAAAACTGGATGTGTTCCGAGGCCGCGATCACGAAATTGCTGATCGAGAACGCGCAGATGACGCGGCACGCATCAGCCAGCACGGACAAGGTGGCCAACGAAATCCAGAGGTCACGGATGACCATGATCGCGGCCATGCCGCCCGACGCACAAGACAGGCTGGTGACGGTCAAGCCCGTCCTCCTGGAAAGTGGTCCCCGTGTCGGTTCTTGACCTCATCAAAGGCGTTTTCAGCGAACTGAAAGGCAAGAAAGCGCCTTTTACAAGCCAGCAATTTCTCCAAGAGATCAAGCGGACAAATCCCCAACTTCAAAACGTGGATGACGTTCGGCTGGCGACTGCGCTCGCCAAAAAAGAGCCGGAGCGCCTGTCCTTCCTCTCCAGCTACAAGCCGGAGACCCCGATCCCCGTTGAATTGACACCGATGAGTATGCGGGATGATGAGTTCTATCAAAGCAATCCCGAGCTTTCGACAAAAGACGCTTTGCGCGTCATTGAAGGGGTGAAGGCGCAATATCCCGAATACTGGAAGGCCCCGGCCGCAAAACTTGCCGCGGCCCTTGAGAAACGCTACCCGGACAAACCAGCTTTTCGTGGGCTCGCCGCGCGACTTGCCCCGCCCGAATCTCTTGCCTCAAACCCCACACCAACCCCCGCGCCGGAGCCGCCCACTTCGGCCGGGGGTCGCCCCTTTCCCGGCGTCAAAGATGTTCCGATGAACTTTGAACCGCTCCAGCAGTCTTCGATGTCTTTCAGGCAGCTCGAGGGACCGAAACAACTGGAGCAGCCGTCCCAGATGGAGGCGCTGGACCAGGCGGCCGCGACTGAAACACTGGAATACATGCGGCGAGTGCCGACCGCGATCGAAAACAAGATTGTTGAAACGGTGTTGAAGATGCCGGAAAGCGCCGTGACCAGCCCGATTCCGGGCGTGCCGGGCCAGATGACGAAGGACGCCATTATCGCCGGGACGATGGAGCTGGGCGGGTTTTACAAAGGCTTGACGGGTCAAGAGCTTGAGATCAAGCCGGAAACCCTGGCGGCCATAAGGGAGCGGAAAATCAGCCCGGAGATGGCGCACGCCGCGGGGGAGATCGCGGGCGGGCTTGCTCTTTTGAGCGGCGTGAGCGGCGTCCTGCGGACGGGCCGGGCGGCCGAAGCCGTTGGAAATGTGTTTTACCGTCATCCGGCGATTGCCCGGTACCTGGCGCCGACAGTGGCCGGCGCTGCGACATTCGGCGGCGCAGGAGCGGTCAAACAGGGGATCGCACAAGTGCTCGCGGGAGATTTGGATCTGGAACGGTTCGGGAAGGTTGTGCTGGCCGAGACCGCCATGGGCGGGGCGATGGGCGTGCCGATGGGGATCCCGAGCGGTCTGGCCCGTGTTGCTGGAGCCTCGGCGGTCGGTTTCGGGACTTCGGTGGCGCAAGGCGGGAACCTCCTGGACGCCACTGTCAACGGCTCTTTGATGGGCATTTTTGCGGCCGCCAGCGCGGGCGACATCAGCAAGGCCCAAAAGCTCGGCGCTTTCAAGGCCGCGCGGCAAAACGTGCGGGCCGCCATGGAAGAGTTTGCCCGGTCTAAAGGTTATCCCGACGCGAGGGTGACGGACCTGGCCAGCCTCGCCGAGGCCGAGTTTGTAACAAGGGTAGAGAAGGCGGGCGGATTCGAGAAGTTGAACGTCAAGCAATTTGACAAATTTTCCGGTGGGTTACGTCAGAAACTCCAGGAATTTTTAAACTCAGGCAAGGGCCCGGCCCAAGAACCTGGGGCGAAGCCCTCCGGAGCGTTGGTCCCGGCGGCCACGGGGGAGCCAGCCCCGGCGGCACCCGGCGCCACACCGCCAACAAATCCACAGCGGTCAAAGGAATATGCCGAATGGGAGGCGATGGTCCCGGAAGAGGACCGCCGCACCCTGGCGGCACAACGGGAGAAGATCAAAAATATCGTCCCGACCATCATCCGGTATGCTGATCAGGCCGAAGGTTACATCCCCGAGAGGCAGTCAGTCCATCGCCAAATTATTGAGGCCCCAGAATTCAATAAGCCCGAGGCCATCGCGGCGCCCGGGGAGAAACCCACGGCCTATCTTTTCATCGGTCCGCCTGGCGCCGGCAAGTCCAGCGCCATTGAACACGTCATCCCGAAAGAGCAAAGGGACCGCGCCGTCCTTTTGGACAATGACGAAATCAAGAAGATGTTGCCGGAATGGGACCCGAGCGCGGCCAGCGCTTTCCATGCCGAGAGCACAGATATCGCGCAAGAGATTCGCGCCCGCCTCATTGAAAAGAAAGCAAGTTTTATTGAGCCGCAGCTCGGCAGAGACATGGCGGCCCTGGGTGAAAAGATCGCTCTTCTCAATAATTCTGGATACGATGTGGAGATGTACCTCCTTGATTTGCCCATCGGGAAGGCCGCGGACCGTGCCTTGGCCCGATTTAAGGATTCAGGCCGTTTCGTGGATCCACAGTTCATCTTTGAGAAGGTGGGCTTGAATCCGGTGGCTTCTTATGATAAATTTAAAGGGGAGGTTGTAAAATATGCTCGATATGACCCAGATGTCCCGAAAGGAACTCGGCCAGGCTTCATTGAAGGGGCTGATCGACGAGTACGACGTGGCGGACGAGATAGAGCGTCGGCACTTGAAAGCCCTGAGGGAACGCTTAATCAAACAGGGCCGGATCAACCCCGAAGCGAAGAAGTAACCCCCACCGAAGGCGAGCCGGAAGGCTTCGCCTCACCGATGCGCGGCGCCAGCGCGGGCCGCATTCCCGTCGCACCAGTTCCCGGAAAGAAACCCAAAAAGCTAAACGAGATCATTTTCGACGTCTCAAAGGCGCTCGGCCGGAAGGTTTTTATCGGCAAGCCGTCCCGGGCGTCCGTGGGCACATATTACCCCGGATCCTCGGCCACGGTTGTCCGTTATTCTGGCGACTTGGACACGACCGCGCACGAGCTCGCCCATTCCCTCGATGACCAGCTCGGGATCGTGGCCGAATGGAACCGGGCCGGGACGGTGTCCCCTTTTGATGACGAGCTTTCTCAGTTCTGGGTGTATGGGTCCGCAACCAACTCGGGCCCGCGATCTTCTCTCACCTATAAGCGGGCGGAAGGCGTTGCCGAATTCCTCCGGGCCTACATCGTAAACCCGGAAGCGACCGCCAAGCAAGCGCCCAAATTCCACGAATATCTGCAGGAAAAACTCCCTGAAACCACGAAGGTCGCGCTCAAAGGGTTCTCCGATGACGTCCGCGCCTTCGCGGGCGCGCCGGCCCACGAGAAAATCATGGCCAATGTGGACTGGACGCCCCCCGATTCCGGATGGCTGCGATGGCTGAGCGGCGGCAAAACCGGCCCGGGATTCAGCCTGACATGGGCAGACCGCCTGCGGACGACTTGGCTGAACGACCTTCAGGCTTTTGATAAGGCGGTGGAATACGCCCGGGGTGAGCGTGGGATTGAAAAGCAGTTGCCCGTGGATAACCCTCAAATTCTCTCTCGTTTGATACTTGGGGAACATGCCAAGATGGACGATATTTTTGAGAAAGGGATGATCGATGCGGACAACAAGCGGGTGACGAAAGGCGGGATAGAGTACCTTTTGGAGCCGTTGGACACGTCCTCCAAGGCAAAGCTGGAACAGGAAATGATGGAAACCGTCTCCTACATGATCGCCGAGCGCACCCTGGAAAAGATCAGCCAGCGGACGGAGAAGGCGCTCAAGATTATAAATCAGCGCAGGAGTGCGCTGGCCGAGCGGCTACAGACCAGCGCAGAAGCGGCCGGGCGCGTTGTGGAACGAATCCGCGACGAGGCCGTCCAAAAGGAAGAGGCCGAATACAAAGAGGCGTTGGAGCAAATGAAGGACGAGGCTCGCGCCCGGATCATGGACATAGACCGCCGCTTTCGGCAAGAAGTGGAGGAGCTGCGATCCCCGACCCTTATCGCGACGGGCCCGGCACAACCCGGCCAGGTGACGCGGATGCGACTGGAACGGGACACCATCACCAACCGCGTTATGGAAGCGCACAAGGCGCGCGTGGCCCGAACACGAAGAGAGCACGAGGCCCGCCTGGCTGGGATTCGTTCTCGTTTTGAGAGGCAGACCGCCGAGGTGGAAAATAGAGCGGATGCGAAACTCCAGGGAATTGAGGGTAGATATTTGGCCCTTGCGACGAGGTTCATCGAGGCAAACAAGGCCGCAAAAATCAGCGGAGCGGGTGGCGGGATCGTCACCGATTACGAGGTCGCCATCGTCCGCACCCTGGAAGTGCAACGAAATCCAGAGAAATTCGCTCGGATCCGGGATGCAGCTCAGCGTTATCGGGAATGGGCGGACGCGGTCCTCCAATACCTCCGGGACAAGGGCCGGATCTCCACCGAGCAGTATGAGGCCATCAAAGAAAACAATGCGTATTACGTCGCCATGCAGCGGGTGATGGAAGTCTCGCCCGATGAGGAGATTGTCCTCTTTACCGGCAAAGGCGGCGGGCGGCTGGGAAGCGTCATTCAACCGATTCAATCCTTCAAAGGCTCGACCCGGGCCGTCCAAAACCCGTACACATCGCTGATGGAGAGCACGTACCGATCTGTGCGGGAAGCCGACCGAAACGACGTCATGCGTGCCTTTCGGGATCTTTTGACAGAAACCCGGGGGATGAGCCAGGGCGAAGTTCCGGATCTGGCGAGCGTTGGCCGGCGGGCCCAGCAAGGTGACAAGAATACGATCTCGACTTTTGTGAATGGCGAGCGAGAAGTCTGGCAATTCCAGGAGGATGTGTACAAGGCGCTCAAGGGGATTGTGGAGAGCCGCGTGATTATTCCCGGATGGCTTACCCTCATCCCGCGCGTTTTCCGGGCCACTATTGTCAATTTCCCTCCGTTTTTGGCCCGCAACGTGATCCGCGACTTCTGGCAAAGACTTGTTATCAGCGACGTCAACAGCACACCCATAGACCAGTTCCGGCGCCGCGGGCCGATGGACATCTCAGATTTGAAGCTACATGGCGGCGACCAATCTGGCCATTTCCTGCGTGACCGCGTGGATTACATGCGCGCCATGGAGACCGCAATGCGGGAGGTCGTGAAGGACAAAAACGCCATCCTTGTTATCCCATCAAAGATGGCAAGGTTTTATTCCGCCGTTGCGGAGGCTTCGGAACGCACCGGCCGGCTGGCCGAATACCGGGCTGCTTTTCGGCACGCGAAAGAAAAGCTCGGCTATGACGATTACAACGCCCATTTATTCGCCGCGTCGAAGGCTCGTGGCTTGATGGATTTCGCCGTGGCTGGGACCGTCATGCGGTACGTCAATCAACTGATCCCATTCTCAAATGCGGCCGTTCAAGGTTTGGCGCGTACTGCGCGGGCCGCGGGAGACAACCCCGGCCCATTCATGGCGAAATGGATGCTTTACGTCGTTCTCCCGACCATCGCCATCTATTTGTTGAACCAGAGAGATGACAAAAATGAATACGCCCAGCAGCCGGCCTATTTGCGGGATCTCTTTTTTAACGTCAAGATGGGCCCGAATTTGTGGCTGCGGATCCCGAAGAGTTTTGAAATAGGCGTTTTGGCGACTGGTGTGGAGCGCGCCTTGGATCTTGCCATGGGAAACAAGAAAGCATTTGACGGTTATACCGGAAGCGTGGCGCGTTCTCTCCTACCGATAGACGAGGCAGCTCTGACAGGACCTTTCCGCGGGATCGTTCAGGTATTGGCGAATTATGACTTTTTCCGCCAGAAAAACATTATACCGCCGGACGAAGCAAAGCTCGATCTGGATCTGCGGAGCACGGACCGGGGGTCCCGGCTTGGCCAGGCGCTCCAGAAGGTGATCGGCGTGGATGCGCGGAATATCGACTTCCTGGCTCGGGAGATGTTCGGCTATTTTGGCGAGATTGCGGTAAACCTGTCGGACACGGGCCGACCGGAAAAGCGTGGTGTGGGTCTCCATACCACCGGCCTCGTGGCAAACTCACCGGCTTACAACGCGCGGGATGTTCAATGGGTGATGC